>JAGHDB010000098.1 GCA_021160155.1 Bacteroidales bacterium
GGGAAGGACTGACCCAATGGTGGCTACAAAGACAAACACAACTTAAAGAACTGTTTTCCAAATCAGGGGTGGATTTCATTACACTCACAACCGATTCTGATTATGTGATTCCGTTGGTCAAATTGTTTAAATCAAGAGGAGGAAAATGAAGCGTAGTGCATTCCCATATGATTTCTTTCTGTTCTTAATCACTGTAATTCTTGTTCAAAATCACTTATTTGCCCAGGAGAGCAAGGTCCTAATCCGGGCTGAGATTGACACAACCAGTATTTTGATCGGAGATCAGGTCAATATATGGCTAAACCTTGAACAACCTGAAAACAAGCATCTGGTTTCTCCCCGGATTGCCGACTCCATTGCCGGAAAAATTGAAGTGTTAAAAGTCTCCCCGGCCGATACTTTCTACCATAAGAACCAGACTTTAAAGATCCGTCAGCGTATTCTGGTTACTGTTTTCGATACCGGTTTCTTTGTGATTCCCTCTTTCCGCTATTTTGATCCGGTAACTCACGATTCTTTAAAGAGCAATGCATTACCTCTCAATGTATTTGACATTAAAGTGGATACAACCAAAGGGATCACGGATATAAAAATGCCTTACGATATACCATTTGGTTTTCGTGACCTATGGCCCTACCTGCTGATTGTGCTTCTGATCGGACTTGGAATTGCCCTGTTTCTGTATATGCGAAATAAAAGGAAAACTGCTCCTGAGCCGGAAAAAAAATTCATTCCGCCTGCCATGCCGGCCCACGTTTGGGCACTTCAGGAATTAGACAAACTTGCTGAAGAGAAATTATGGCAAAAGGAGAAAATCAAATTGTACTACAGCAGATTAACGGATATTCTTCGCCGTTATCTCGAATTGCGGTTCTCTGTTCCCGCAATGGAAAAAACCACATTTGAGATCATTCTTGACCTCAGAAAGAGGATGCCATTTTCCACAGAATGGATTGATCAGATGCAGCAACATCTGCAACAGGCTGATATGGTTAAATTTGCCAAATGGAAACCAGAACCCGCCGATCATGAGGAAATTCTGAAATGGGCTTATGATTTTGTGCTTCATACGAAAAGAAAGATTAATCTACGCGAAGACGATGCAGAAAAAGAGCAAAATCAAGTTGATGACAATGAGACAGAGCACAGGGTATCAATAAATTCAGAGGGAAAAGATGAATAATTATAATTTTGCATATCCTGAATTCTTTTGGCTGTTGATCCTGGTTCCCGTATTGATCGCCGTGTATATCTGGCGAAACAACCGTACCAGGGCATCTCTGAAAATCAGCAGCCTGAGACTTTTTGAAAAATCTGCTCCCGGGTGGAGGGTCAGACTTCGTCATCTGCCTTTTGTTTTTCGCCTTCTGGGAATCGTTTTCTTAATTATTGTTCTGGCCCGGCCCCAATCCACCAGTCGCTGGGAGAATGTCACTACCAAGGGTATTGACATCATCCTGGCCATGGACATCTCAAGCAGCATGCTCGCTGAAGATTTCAAACCCAATCGGTTAGAAGCTGCAAAATCGGTTGCAATGGAATTTATTTCGGGAAGGCCTAATGACCGTATCGGTTTGGTTGTTTTCAGCGGCGAATCTTTTACCCAGTGTCCGTTGACTACTGATCATGCCGTTTTGTTAAATCTCTTTAAAGACATTAAAAGCGGGATGATTGAAGATGGCACCGCCATCGGGTTGGGACTGGCAAACGCAGTGAACAGATTAAAAGATTCAGACGCCAAAAGCAAAGTGGTCATACTACTGACTGACGGAGTAAATAACCGCGGTGAAATATCCCCATTAACAGCCGCTGAAATTGCCAGAACATTCGGTATCCGGGTGTACACCATCGGAGTAGGAACTATTGGCAAAGCCCCCTACCCCTTTCAGACACCTTATGGGCGTCAATATCAGAATATTGATGTGAAAATTGACGAAGCTGTATTACAACAAATCTCACAACGTACGGACGGCCAATACTTCAGAGCAACTAATAATCAAAAACTTAAAGAAATATATCAAAAGATTGACCAACTGGAGAAATCAAAAATCGAAGTAAAAGAGATCAGTCGTAAAAGCGAAGAATATCAACCTTTTCTGGCAATAGCCCTGATTGCATTGTTCTTGTTTCTTCTATTAACCGGTACCGTTTTTAAACAAAATCCCTGACCATGAGCAGAGCTTTTCGTTTTGAAGATGAAAAATATTTACTGCTGTTACTGGCTTTGCCGGTTATCTATTTTGTAATGTTATGGATACATTACCGTTACCTGAAACGGATGAAAAACTGGGGAGACTTCTCTTTGATCATACGACTTATGCCGGGAGCTTCCAACTTCAGATTTCACCTGAAAACCATCCTTATACTCCTGGCCATAGCTTCAGCTGTGATTGCCCTGGCACGCCCGCAATTTGGTTCAAAACTTACAGAAGTAAAGCGAAAAGGGATCGAAATTATGATTGCATTGGATGTTTCGAACTCCATGATGGCCGAAGATATTCAACCCAACCGGCTTGAAAATGCCAAACTGGCCATCAGTCGTTTAATTGATCGACTTGAAAATGATAAAATAGGACTGATCGTTTTTGCCGGTGATGCTTATATTCAACTACCGATTACTACCGATTATAATGCCGCCAAACTTTTTCTTGCATCCGTAAATACCGATATCGTCCCCAGACAAGGTACTTCAATCGGTAGCGCCATCCGCCTGGCTCTTCGATCTTTTAGTCCTGAATCGGATAAAAGCCGCACCATCATTGTCATTACCGACGGAGAGAATCACGAGGAGGGAGCCATTCAGGCTGCCGCTTCTGCTGCAGAACAGGGTGTGAAAGTACATACCATCGGAATGGGCTCTCCGAAAGGAGTTCCTATCCCGGTTGTCTTGCCGGGTGGACAAAGGAATTACCGAACCGATCATGAAGGCAATGTGATCATATCCAAACTAAATGAACAACTGCTTCGGCAAATAGCTGCCGAAACCGGCGGTATATACGTAAGAGCAAATAATGCAAGAACCGGGTTGAAAACTATCATTGATGAGATGAATAAACTGGAAAAACAGGAGATCAAGGCTCAGGTATATGCCGAATATGATGAACAATTCCCCTATTTCGCAGGTTTGGCACTCTTCTTGATCCTCCTGGATGTAACTGTACTTAACCGTAAAAACCGGCATCTGGCAAAATTTTTCGAACCATCAAATGAACAGGAACTGACATCATGACGCGTTGGATAATAATTGTACTGTTGATCCAGGCATTCACAATTGCACCGGGTCAACAA
>JAGHDB010000399.1 GCA_021160155.1 Bacteroidales bacterium
GATGATCTACCGCCTAAGACGATCAGGCGTATTGGTCAAACTGCCTTGTGGTGTTTACCTTTCAAGGGGTTGGTATCGAGTGACAAGGTTAAGAGCTTACCTGTATACTGAGAAGTATCCAGAATTAAGCTATGGTGAGATAAAGAAATATATGATTCTGATTATCAACAATCAGACTATTTTTTCAGCAAACCATATTTGATGAAATTATTCTGACTTACACTGGATTACACCATCTATCATTACAACCTTGGATCCTTATCATTCTTAGGCGAATACCGCGCCCAGGCAAACTACCCTAAAACTCTTTATCCTCAAATCCACAATTATATTTTCTCAGGATCCAGCAGCATTGTCTGGAATGATCACATAACTTTCACCAGCCCATGTTTTAAATTCAAAGGAATAATCTTTCACATTTTCCCCCGACTCTTTTTTAAAATCACGAGTTATGGCTTCAGGTTTTTTTGTAACAAGCGATTCGTGGACTTTATTCTTCAGCATTACAGGTACATTTGTCAATACGTTGCAAATATTTTCGTTGGTTGAGTAAATCGTTGCTTCCTTTAATTTACCGTTTTTCCATGAGAGATCAACGGTAAATCCTCCCCTCGCACGTAATCCTTTTATCTGTCCGTCGGGCCATGATCCGGGCAAAGCCGGAAGGAGCCGTATCTGACCTCCATGACTCTGCAAAAACATTTCAGCAATTTGTGCACATCCGGCAGGAGGAGTTTCTCCGGAAGAAAACTTCATGTATTTTTCACGAAGATATTTTTCGGCCAGATCTCCTTCACGCAAACGGGCATAAATCCCCGTTCCCGGTGTGAGTCCGCCTCCCCCACCATGTGCTAATCTTCTTTCCAGCGAATTACGTGCTGCTTTCGCCAGTTCCGGCGTATCTTCAATAGTAATCTGATCTCCGGGATAAATGCCGAAGAGATGGGTCACGTGCCTGTGACCGGGTTCCGGTTCTTCGTAATCTTCAAGCCATTCTTGTAACTGACCATATTTTCCGATTTGCAGGGATGGGATATTTTTCAATATTTCCTCCCATTTCTGCCGTTCATCTTCATCGACATTCAAAACTTTACTTGCCTTAATGCAATGGGTAAGCACATCATGGATAAACTCAAAGTCGGCAGTTGCTCCAATACCAATGGAAAGCGGTTTGGTACCTCCTTCAAAAGAATTTTCGGGTGATACGGAAGGAACGGTAATCAGTTGTCCATAATGGGGACTATCGGGACGCGGGTCGGGTATCAGAAAATCTTCATAAAATTGAGCAACTTGCTTCATAAACGGATATGCCCGTGTTCGTAAAAACTCCTTATCTTCACTAAATGAATAATGCCACCAGTAATGCTGGGCTAACCAGGCTGCTGCCCCGGTCCATTCATCCCAGCCTCCGCGTTCTTTTCTTAAATCAGTGCCTCCGGCTTCTGTCTTCAAACACCTGCACCAGGCACCGGTTGTAAGTGGAATAAATATACCATCACACCCGTACAAATTTCTGGCTGCTGTTCGGGCAGCCGGGATACAACGATCGAGGTAATCAAACAATGGGTCGGCACATTCCGATAAATTCGTGACTTCTGCCGGCCAGTAATAATGCTGTAAATTAATGTCATGATGAAAATCCGAGCTCCATGGAGGACGCAATGATTCACTCCATATGCCATAAAGGTTTGAAGGTAATCCTCCGGTTCCCGAACTACTGATCAGTATATACCGGCCATATTGGAAGAAAAGAACGGCCAGCCCGGGATCATAATCACCTGATACATACCTTTTGAGACGCTCATCAATCGGCAGGGTTGACCTGTCCGGTCCGTCAAGGGAAAATGAAACACGGTTAAAAAGTTTTTGATAACCCTTAATATGTGCATCTTTCATCGACTGATATCCATCATAACGGCTTAAAACGCGATCAATCTGATTTGTTGTGAATGCCCGGGGATTTTCAGTTTCATGGTCCGTAGCAATACTCAGCACAATAAGCGCTTCATCCGCTCCGGTTACACGAAATTCCGGCCAACCCTCATTCCATACTGTTCGCACCTTACTCCCTTTGGCTGTCATAGCTGCAGTCACAGCAAATTGCTTCTTCTCAACAAACTCGCCTGTAAAACCTATTTTATTACCCTCTGTCCATGAAGCAGATCCTGTTTTTGTCCATGCCATCAGTGGCGTCCCGTCCGTCCATGGAGTGATCCTACACTCCGGATCAAAGATCCTTGACAATTTTATCTGACAAGTAATTTTACCGAGCTGATCAGCGGTAAGGTGCAATACCAACACGCTATCAACCATCGATGTAAATAAGTCACGGGTATAATTTACTTCATCAAAGCGATACTTCGTTTGCTCTAACCCGTCAGACAAATTTAGTTCACGCCGGTAGTTTGTTATATTTACATGACCGGGGAAAGAGATATGCAGATCCCCTGCCGGCTGGAAAGGATCGGGCCCGTAGGTGTGCATCGGAGGTTTTCCCATATCCGGAGGAATTCTCTGGGATCCCAGCAAATTATTTGCCGCATTACTCGCCTCAATGATCTTGCCTTCAAAAAAAAGTCTTCGGATTTCCGGGAGGTTATGAGCCACTTTAGGATTTGTACGGTCACGCAGTTTCCTGTCCCGCCAAAGCCATTCGTGATTCAAACCGATCCGTTCGTTTCCCGAATGACCAAATACTTTTGCTCCAATATATCCATTACCAACCGGTATAGCTTCATTCCATGTCTCTGCGGGATAATCATACCAGAACATCAGCGTCCCGCTTTTTTGTTTATCTTTTGGGGTTTCATCAGAAGTATATCCCATAAAGGTTGCCATCATGATGACAGTTATCATGATCATGAAGCGGTTGTTGTTTGATTTGTCCATTTTTAACTTTTAGTTAGTTCTACTTTTTTTAATCTGTCAAAGTA
>JAGHDB010000360.1 GCA_021160155.1 Bacteroidales bacterium
CTCCAGGATACGTTCTCTGAAAATTTCTTCGGAAGTCACTTCTCCTTCACCGAATATTTTGTCAAAAAGATCCTGATTAATTTCAGCCGGGACGAAATGTTTTATTTGTTGTACCGTCATTTTAAAAGGGCCGGATCCGATCTCATCCACATGGCTTTTGTCGATCATCAGTGCGGTAGCCCGGTCGTTTTCATTGGGAAAAAGAATTTTCAGATCGACCTCAAATTCGTCATTTACCTTACAGCTGTTCAGTTGTTCTTTTAATGCTTTATCTTCAATGGAATCAGGTGATACCAAAGTATCGTTGGTATGAATGCCGTTTTCCACTTCGTTTTTTTGCTCGTCAAGCTGAACAAGCGAAACATATAGCAGATCTCCCGGGGAGGCAATTTCAACAGGTTCCAGTAATCCGTATCTTTTCGTATGACTTTCAATCTGATTGTCAATCATTTCGTCTGAAACTGTAATCTTGTAGAGAGGAACTTTATCGCGCTTGGTCAGTTTCAATTCAAATTCGGGGGACAATCCGATATCAAAATGAAAATCGAATTCACGCTGATGCTCCCAGTCGATTTCAGGACTATCGGGGTTGGGGATGGGTTCGCCGAGAATTTGAAGTGCTTCTTTACGAATATAATTATTCAATGAGTCTGACAGGATTTTGTTGATTTCATCCACTAGTGCAGCCTGACCGTAAAGTTTTTTTATCAGTCCGGCAGGTACTTTGCCTGGTCTGAAGCCATCCATCCGTACTTTTTTACGGTAATCTTCCAAAACGCCGGCTACCTGCTTGTCATAATCCGCCGGCTCAAGATGTATTTGGATTATGGCATTTAACTCATCGATTTGTTCCCTGTTGATATTCATTATTGTGTGTATTACCGGTCTTGATCAGCTATTAGTGCGGATGGAGGGACTCGAACCCACACGCCTTTCGGCACCAGATCCTAAATCTGGCTCGGCTACCAATTACGACACATCCGCAAAGTGGCGCAAAGATAGGGTTTTTTTATGAAAAACCGGGATTTTCTTTCCGTAGGAGTTACCTTGTGAGAGAAAAGTTCTGACCCAGGTAAAGTTTTCTAACCTGTTCATCTTTAGATAGATCTTGCGTAGTACCCGATTTTAGGATCCGTCCTTCAAAGAGCAGGTAAGCCCGGTCGGTAATGGAGAGTGTTTCATGCACATTGTGATCGGTGATCAGTACGCCGATGTGTTTATCTTTCAAGTGTGCGACGATCTCTTGCAGGTCTTCAACGGCGATCGGATCTACTCCGGCGAAAGGTTCATCCAGGAGAATGAATTTGGGTTTCAGAGAGAGTGCCCTTGCGATTTCTGTTCGGCGCCGCTCACCACCGCTCAACTGGATGCCTTTATTTTTGCGGATTTTTTCAAGCCCGAATTCCCGGATCAATGATTCAGCGCGTTCGGTTTGTTCTTTTTTAGTCAGGCGGGTCATTTCAAGCACGGAGTAAAGGTTATTTTCAACGCTCATGTGTCTAAAGATACTGGGTTCCTGTGCCAGGTATCCGATACCCATCTGAGCTCTGCGATAGACCGGTTTTTTTGTAATATCGACCTGATCTAAAAAAATTTGACCCGAAAGCGGACGGATCAGTCCGACAATCATATAAAACGTAGTGGTTTTTCCGGCACCGTTCGGGCCGAGAAGGCCTACAATTTCGCCTTGTTCAACTTGGATTGAAACCTCATCAACCACGGTACGCTGACGGTATTTTTTGATCAGATTTTTGGTATATAGCACTTGATGATCTTTTAAACGATACCTTCCTGTAAAATATCATGAATATGGATTACTCCAAGGTAGTGGTTATTTTCAACTACCAGTAATTGAGTAATCGAATTTTCTCTCATTACATGCAGTGCGTTGACAGCCAATTCGTCTGGTGCGATGATTTTTGGCTGTCGTGACATGATCATTGCTGCATTCAGATTGTCGGTGTGCGGGTATTTTTCCATCATTCTGCGGAGGTCTCCGTCAGTGATGACTCCTGAAAGTGCTCCTTTTGCATCGAATACTGCGGTTGCTCCTAATCGTTTGGAAGATATTTCAAGGATGACTTTCTGAATAGAATCAGACTCTTTGATGCTGGGCTTCAGATTATGAGTATAGAGGTCAGATACCCTAAGATTGAGTTGTTTGCCCAGCGATCCCCCCGGGTGTAACCGGGCAAAATCATCCGGACTGAAACCGGTGATTTTCAGCAGGGAAAGTGCCAGTGCATCTCCAAAAACCAGTTGAAGCGTGGTGCTGGTTGTAGGAACCAGGTTATGGGGGCATGCTTCCCGTCCGATTTCCAGTCTGACAGTAAAGTCAGACTGTGATTCAAGGTATGATCCCGGGTCTGAAACCATAGCCAGGATGGGCACATTCAGTGTTTTTATCAGAGGAATCAGGTTTTTTATCTCCTGAGTGTTCCCTGATTTTGAAAGACACAGCACCAGATCATCAGGCTGAATCATCCCCAGATCGCCATGCAAAGCCTCAACTGCGTGCATAAAAAGAGCAGGGGTGCCGGTAGAGTTGAGCGTAGCGACAATTTTTTTGTGCCACATGAGCACTTTTTCCCACACCGGTTACGATCAATCGACCATGCTTGCTGTGGATCAGTTCAACCATCTTCACGAATGAATCTCCCAGGAGACGGGCTGATCGTATCAGGGCCTCTCCTTCAGACTGCATGGTTTCACGAGCCAGTGTGAGTATTTCAGAATCTTGTTTCACAACATCAGTTGAAGAATCTTTTGTTTGAGAAATTTTTGTAAATTTATTCTATACAAACGTACCAATTTCAAAATTATTAGCGTAATGGACCAGGAGGGGGAACAACTCCTTAAATTATTAAAGACCTATTTTGGTTTTGACCGGTTTAAAGACAATCAGGAAGCGGTAATACGGAATGTGCTGTCCGGGAAAGACAGTTTTGTGCTGATGCCCACTGGTGGAGGTAAATCCCTATGCTACCAGTTGCCTGCATTGATGATGGGGGGTACTTCTATTATCATTTCTCCGTTGATCGCGTTGATGAAAAACCAGGTTGATTCGATGCGTAGTTTCAGCATGGAAGAGGGGATTGCCCATTTTTTAAATTCTTCTCTGTCGAAGAGTCAGATTCAGCAGGTGCTGTCAGATGTCAAGTCTGGTAAAACCAAATTATTGTATGTAGCTCCGGAGTCGTTGAATAAATTGGATTATGTGGAATTTCTCCGGGGAGTTGGTATCTCTTTTTATGCTATTGATGAAGCACACTGTATCTCTGAATGGGGGCATGATTTCAGACCTGAATACCGGAGGATCCGCCCTATTGTTGACCAGATCGGCCGGGCACCCATCATGGCGTTAACAGCTACTGCTACTCCAAAAGTGCAGCATGACATTCAAAAGACGCTGGGTATCCCTGAAGCAGTGGTGTTTAAATCTTCATTTAACCGGAAAAATCTCTATTACGAAGTGCGGCCCAAAAGAGATCCGGAACGGCAAATAATTAAATACATCAAAGATCATCCCGGTCAGTCGGGTATTATATACTGCCTCAGTCGCAAGAAAGTGGAAGAATTGGCAGAGACACTGATCGTTAATGATATACGGGCTTTACCTTATCATGCGGGTATGGATGCCCAGACCCGTGCTGGCAACCAGGATAAATTTCTTATGGAGGAGGCAGAAGTTATTGTGGCCACAATTGCATTCGGTATGGGAATTGACAAACCGGATGTTCGTTTTGTGATTCATTATGACATCCCAAAAAGCCTTGAGGGATATTACCAGGAGACCGGGCGCTCCGGGAGAGATGGCGGTGAGGGTAATTGTATAGCTTTTTACAGTTATAAGGATATTCAAAAACTGGAAAAGTTTATGCAGGGTAAACCGGTGGCCGAACAGGAAATCGGCCGCCACCTGTTGCTTGAAACAGCCTCATATGCTGAGTCATCCATCTGCCGTAGAAAAATCCTGCTTCATTATTTTGGAGAGGAGTACCACGAAGAAAATTGTGGAAATTGTGATAATTGTTTGCATCCTAAAACACAATTTGAAGGGAAAGATTATATTGCACTGGTGTTACAGGCGGTAGAAGATGTTAAAGAGTCACAAAAATCGGAGCAAGTGGCCAAAGTGCTGTGCGGAGAGATTAACTCTGCCATAAAAGCATATAAATTAAATCAGTTAGCTATTTTTGGGCAGGGACAGGAAAAAGATGAACGGTTTTGGAATATGGTGATTCGACAGGCGTTGGTTGCCGGTCTGTTAGAAAAAGACATCGAAAATTATGGCCTTTTGAAGCTTACACCTAAAGGGAATGACTTTCTTAATAAACCCGTTTCATTTATGTTGACCGAAGATCAGGATTACAACGAAACACTTGACCAGATGCCCCCACGGAGTGGAGGATCAGGCGTTGTGGATCCGGAGCTTTACAGTCTTCTGAAAGACCTCCGGAAAAAAACCGCTCAACGTCTTAATTTGCCACCATTTGTAATTTTTCAGGATCCTTCACTGGAAGATATGGCTATCTATTACCCGGTTGACGTTAAAGAGCTGGCC
>JAGHDB010000404.1 GCA_021160155.1 Bacteroidales bacterium
GAAGTGAATACACTGGAAAAATTGGAAAAGTATATCAATGTCTCTGCTGATGAAAGAGAAGCAATTACCACTCTGAAAACTAAATGGGGGACAACTCCATATTTTGCGTCATTGATGGATAAAGATGATCCAAAATGTCCAATCCGAATGCAGGTACTGCCATCGATGAAAGAAAAAATCAATGAGTTCGGGATGGATAACTATCTGGTGTGGAAAGAGAACCGCGCTACAGAAGAAGTTCGTCCCGACAGTATTGCCCGTCAATATAAGGATCGGATTGCTTTTACTGTGGTTGAGGTGTGTGGGATTTACTGTCGCCATTGTTTCCGTAAAGAACTGGTTGTCGATCAGAATCTGCAACTACGATTTGATGTTGATGAGGGTTTGACCTGGATTTCTGAACATAGTGAAATCCGTGATGTATTGATTACCGGTGGTGATCCGCTGTTGCTGTCGGATGAAAAACTTGAATATTTGATTACTAAATTACGTGAGATTCCGCATATCGAAATGATCCGGATCGGTTCACGGCTGCCGATTGTTCTGCCGCAACGGATTACTGAAGGTCTAAAAAAAGCGATTGGTGGTTTTCATAAGGTTCCGGTGTGGATTAACACTCAGTGTAACCACCCGAAGGAGATCACTGAAGAGACGGCTAAAGCCGTTTATGAGCTGATGAGTTGTGGAATCAATGTCGGTAACCAGGCGGTACTGCTTAAAGGGATTAATGATAATGTGCCAGACTTCCGGGAGCTGCATCAGAAATTGTTGCGTATCCGGATTCGTCCTTACTATGTTTTCTACTGTGAGCCTGCTCCGGGGATCGATCATTTCCGCACTCCGGTGGAGAAGGGTGCTGAGTTGATTCGTGACGCATTGCGCGGACATACCACCGGTCTGGCACAACCGATGTATGTGCTGGCGACCAATATCGGCAAGATTCCATTGATGCCCGATTATTACATTGTGGATAAGAATGATAAGGAATATACGCTGAGAAACCATTTGGGGCAGATAACCAAAATTCCGAACATGCCTGAGTAGTTGGTAGTATTCCGGGGACATGTACTCGTTACGTGTCCCCGGAATACGGGTTAGTTCAGAATACGGGTTAAACGGAATACGGGTCGATAATCCAAGGGTGTAACTTCGTGATCTTTTGGAGTTGTTAAGCCGTTATCCGATAACTAACAGTATACATACCCGAATTTAGACATAAAATAAACGCTGGAGTCTACGGTCACAGCCTCCAGCGATGCACAGCACATCTCGTCAAGGAGAGGCACACATGAATCTCGAAAGCTTACAGGAACTTATTGAGGAAAAACAGGTTAAAAATATTGACCTGAAGTATGTCGATCTGGTCGGTCGCTGGTACCATATCAATTTTCCGGCACGCCGACTCGATTATGTCATGTCACATGGTATCCCTTTTGATGGTTCCAGTATCCCCGGAATGCGTAATGTTGAATCGGGAGATCTGATCCTGATGCCTGATATTTCCACCGCCCGGTATGACAATTTTAACCCGAATCCTACGGTGCAGATTATTTGTTCAATTCGTGAGGCCGATTCTCCGGTGGCTTATAAAAAAGATCCCCGCAGTGTGGCACAAAGAGCATTCGACTATCTGAAAGAAAGTGGGATTGCCGATGAGATGTTGTGGATTCCCGAATTCGAATTCAACTTGCTCAGCGAAGCGGTCTACTACAATACAAAGCATAAATCAGGATACCGCTTCTCCACCATGGAGAATAAGGAAGCCCTGCCGTTTGATTACGAAGATGCCGGTGCCACCGCTCTGACCCACCGTAAGGGCTACCATCTGGATCGACCCTATGATCGCAATGCCCATGTTCGTGAAGAGATCTCCGATTATATCGAAGAGAATATCTGCCCGATTCGCTACCATCATCACGAAGTCGGTATCAGTTCACAGCAGGAGATTGAAACTGAACTGGCTCCGTTTCCAGAGATTGCCGATAACATCATGTACATCAAAAGTGCCATCCAGCAGATCGCCCTCAAGCATGGATTGGCAGCAACCCTGATGCCAAAGCCAATGTACGGTGAGGCCGGAAATGGAATGCATTTTCATATGTTGCTGAAAAAGAACGGCAAAAATATACTTTATGAAAAAGGTGGTTATGCGGATCTTTCGGAGGTTGCCCTCCATTTTATCGGCGGGATTCTTTACCATGGTAAGTCTCTGGTTGCTTTGACCAATCCCAGTACCAATTCCTATAAACGTCTATTGCCAGGATTTGAAGCTCCGGTCAAACTGATCTTTGGTCTGGCCAACCGTAGCGCTGCTATCCGTATTCCCAAATATGCGACCACCGAAGAAAACAAACGTTTTGAATTCCGTACCGGTGATGCGACCTGCAACCCTTATCTGGCAACCAGTGCCCTGATTATGGCCGGCATTGATGGGGTTAAAAACAAGATTGACCCGACCGCAAATAATAATGGTCCATTTGATGAAAATATTTTCAGTTGGTCGGAGGAGAAACGCAATGCACTGCCTGCAATCCCGGCTAATCTGGAAGAGGCATTGCAAGAATTGAAAAAAGATCACGACTACCTTCTTGAAGGTGGTGTGTTCAGTGAAATGTTGATCGATGGTTTGATCGAGGAAAAGATGAAAGAGGTGGTGGCCGTCAATGAGCGCCCAACCCCGTATGAGATGAACCTCTACTTCAACCTATGATGGCGTCGCAAAAAGTCCGCCCTGCTGCGTTACGGTATTTTTTCAGGATCTCGACATACTGATGTATGTCTTCACCCCTGAAAAAATACCAAGCCTTGCAGGACGAAATTTTTGCTTAGCCATCGCAAAATCGGGGCTGTCCCAGAATTTTGCGATTAGGGATTTGCATGGATGAGACAGCTTTATTTAATCCAAACCTTCGAATCTCCCCCAACCCCTCTTTGCCAAAGAGGGGAGCTTTTAAGCCTCCCCCTTTGAAAAAGGGGGATTGAGGGGGATTTTTATCAGTATTCCGGGGA
>JAGHDB010000237.1 GCA_021160155.1 Bacteroidales bacterium
ACATCTAACATCTAACATCTAACATCTTATAACCAACAACCTGCAACATTCCCCTACCCTGCCCAATCCTGTTTTTTCAGGTATTCTGCACTCATTCTGACACTCTCCAGGGGGTCACGGCGACTGGCATCCTGCTCTACGAAATAATATTCTAATCCGGCAGTTGAGGCTGCCTGAAAAATAGTTTTATAGTCGATTACCCCATATCCCACCTCAGCAAAAAATCCTTCATCTCCGGCTTCCATATCCTTAACATGCCATAATTTAAAGCGCCCCGGATATTGTTGAAACAAAGTAACCGGGTCAGCCTTGCCCTTTATAGCCCAGTATATATCAAGTTCCATGGTAACCAGATCAGGATCCGTTTGTTGTACTATTTGATCATAAAGTAACTGATTTCCTAAACGGGTAAACTCATGAGCATGATTGTGATATCCAAATGTCATACCATACTCTTTGCAGAGGGTACCGAGCTTGTTAAAAGAGTGGCAAGTTTGAGTCAGATGTTCAGGGGTGTCCCTGAATGCACTTGCGATGGATGGTACCACAAAAAATTCCAGTCCGGCTTCCGCATTGTCGGCAATAACTTTTTTCCAATCATCTTCTCTACCCGAAAGGTTTATGCCCACATGCCCTGAAACCAGTTTCATTCCTAATGAATCAATCAGCCTTTTAAATTCTCCGGGTCTTTTCCCATAGATCAATCCATTTCGGTAACCGGCATGTTCAATTAATTGATATCCCATTCCGGCTATAGCAGCAAGTGTACCCTCCAAATCACGGTTCAGCGCGTTTCGTACACTGTAGATCTGTAATCCGATCCGGCGTTTTTTTGTATTACAGGCAGCCATCGGAAGAATTGAAGTTCCTGCAGCCGCAATGGCCGAGGTTTTAAGAAAGGTTCTTCGTTTCATAATGAGATCAGGTTAAGTTTAGTTGAGTTGAAGATACACAAATACGAGGTAATAAAACACATTCACGAACTCATAATACACAAACTATCCTGTAATTCAAGATTTGGCAGGTCATTTGCAATATTGATAACAAGATGTTTAACTAATACTCATAGCGATGAAAAAATATATCCTCCTGGCAATTCTTCTGGCAGCAGGGATGACTGCATCTCCCCAGGCGACCAGAAAGGCCAGACAATCCAAATCGAAAAGCAGTCAGGTCAGCAGGTCTTCGATAAAACGTTCGGGCAATACCGCTCGCTTCTCATCACGCTCCTCATCTCAAAAAACAAAACCTAAGTCAGTGGCACCGGTTAAACGTTCGAATCAGCATACTGCAACGAAAAAAAATACGGTTCGTTCAACCCGTTCATCGATACCTTCCGGTGTCAAAGGAAGAACATCGTTGCGTAACAACGGTCAGAAGAACCGTTCACGATCTGTAAACCGTTTCTCCAGAACACACAGTAGCAAATCAGTAAGATCTGTTACTTCTGTGACAAGAGGTAGGAGTAATCTGACGAATACCAATGCTGCATCTGCATCCACAAGAAGCAGAAACAACGTTTCGCGCTCGTCTGATACAGGCAGGTCGGGTACCGTAAGACGCTCATCCGGTGCAAGTCGTTCTGCTGCTGCAGCCAGCACAGTTACCAGAGGACGTGCGGTCACGAAACCGGTTGCACGCAGAGTCATGAGGGTGGTTAACCGAAACTATTATTACCGGCCGATATCCATTGAGATACGAAGAATGCGTTATCCTTACAGAATACCCGCATATATTGATCTGGTTTGGACCCCTACCCTGCTTAACCGCTTTATATTCTATTATCCGACCTGCAGGAACTGGTATTATGATTACGGAGACTACATTGAAACACTATCTGCTTATGATGCTTCAGCTTACGTGGGTTATGTGAAAAGAGTATATGGCCGTGTTGAAGAGGTATACTATTCATCAGAAGATCAAAATTATTACCTCTATTTCGGTCAACCGTTTCCCTATCATGATTTCAGCGTGGTCATCCCACGTCATATCGCAAGACAAATCAGTCTGACTCCAACCTGGTATTTCCAGAATGAGAATGTTTGGGTAGTGGGTTTAATCGAAACGTGGGACAATAAACCGGAGATTGTGCTACATGACCAAGACCAGATAAGGCGTTATTAGTTCCTGTAATTTGTAATGTAAAAAGACCGGCTAAAAGCCGGTCTTTTTTTAATTAATACTTTAGATTTTAAGTGCGACCGGGTAGTTTAAATTAAATATCAATTACTATTCGGTGTTGATAAACAGGCAGTTACAAGCATTAAGGGATATTGCATAGAGATTTTACATTAAATTTCCTGATCTGAAATCTATTATGGTTATTTTTGAAAGATGATGGTACGCCGGCCAAATAATATGCTACAAAAAATCGGGGATGCATTGGAGGCTCCATGGAGATGGATTGACAAGGTTATCGCTTTGCTTCCCTGGTCTCCTGTTACCATAGAAAAAATACAAGTGAAAAAATACGGTGTGATCGGTACCATTCTTTTTCATGCTTTGGTAATCGTTTTCTTTCTGATAATTAAAATAGGTAATCCCAAGGCGGCCGAGGATTCCTGGATATATCTCGACCTGAAATCGGTCAAGGAACTGGCTGCCCTGGAAACTGCAAAACGGATGCCGGAAAAAATAATCACTCCCAGTCATCGTAAAGCCCGCAATATTGCCGTGAATCAGAAAGAAGACCGTATTGAAAAATATGATGATTATAAAAATTACCGGGTATCAGGAAAGGCCGTGGAGCAAATTGTTACAAGCAGAATCAATAAAGCTGTGAACAATATTATTAAAGAGAATAACCTTAATCCGAATGATCACGAACTGCCTGATATGCAAACTCAGCCTCTGGATTTCTTTCAGGCAAAAAAAACCAAAGAAGAGAAGATTTATGAAGGTCCGACAAATATTTATTTCAATCTTGCAAACCGCGAGGTATCCTATCTTAATGTGCCTGTATATCAATGTGAAGGAAGTGCAACGGTACGAATTGATATTCGCGTAAATCAACGTGGTAAAGTAGAATTGGCTACGGTCAACCCCGACGAAACAGATACCCGTAAATTCTGCTTTATCCAGGCTGCCAGAAAAGCTGCCCGGCGTACCCGTTTTAATTTTAGCACCAAAGCACCCAGGTTTCAATCAGGTTATATCACTTACCATTTTGTAGCCCAATAACCTCCGGGTTGATCCGGCTTAATAAATACTTCGTCCTTTCTCCTGTTCCTGTTAAAGGAACCTCTACCAGCTCGTATTTTAATTCTTTGTATACCTGTACAATTAATTGGTGAATCTCCACAGCTTCATTAAATGATTCTCTTCTGACAGGATCTTTTTTACATAAACTCTCCCACGGAGGTGTAATAAAAACCTGTTGATAATAAGGGTGGTGGGCGATTGCTTTGACTAAAAAATCCGGGGGTCGGCGATTCATAAAGCGAAAAAAAGCCAGACTATCCGGGAGTGCACGATCATAGAAGCATATTTCACCCGGATGGCAGGCTTCATAATGTTGCATTCTGTTACGATAGATCTGTTTAAAAAAATCATCATTGGACGGATAATTCTGCTGATGAATTGGTGCCTGAAATCCATCCTGGATTAATTCTCTGGCAACCTCAGGAAACCCCCTGTATCCCATCCGGATTAAATGACCGACCAAAGAGGATTTTCCGAATCCGGGGCCACCGGTAATAATCACCCTGCAGGTACCGGTAAATTCGTGGTTAGTTAATTTCAAGACCGGAAAATGTTATGTTAATTTTAAAACCATGTGTTTGATCCAGATAATTTTTTTGTAATTCCTTATCGGTAACAGATAATCCCAGACGCTTTAAGAAAATACGAATCTGGTCTTTTGAACACTCAAGAAAAAAACGGTCGCGTCCTCTCTTTTCCTTATCAGGCAACTGGTATAACCGGTATGCGCCAAAATCATCAAGCCAGTCATACCATTTAAAAAGATTGTTATCTATCGCAACGGGACCCATAAAGATTTTCACACGGTTCATGACATTCGCAGAATCTCTCAGGAGATGCCAGGCTGGTAATATTAATTGTTTATGAGGTAGTTGAACAACCAGTTGACGGCCAAGATATACCATTGCATGACGTGATTCTTCATTATCCGTAGCAGTCATAAGGTTCAGGTAAAATGTCCCGGTTACCAGCTGGTACTGGAACTTGTTCAGGCAACTGAACCCTGAAAGTGTATCAACAGGTAAACAATTACGATGATTGACACTATAAATACCCCATGCGGCAATGGGATCCTGCATTTCAAATAATTCGAGTTTGAATTTCATCCCTCTCCATTCAAGCTCCTGATAGATCAGCTTGTTAAAACCATATTCAAGGTACAGATCGGCTCCGCCATCCATATATCCCCAAAGAGAACCACCGTCATATTTTTCATCAGAAGTAACTTTCAGACCTTCAATTAAATCATCGCTTAAACCAATAAACTGCTGTGCATCAAGATGAATGGTCATAGTAATCAGGATGAACAGGATAATACGGTAAAATATTCTCATAATTTAACCCATTTCAATACGTTTCCAATTAATCTGGTCAAGATTGGATTCACCCAGATTTAACTTGCCTGCCATATTAATAAATGCTTTTCCCCTGGGATTATCTCTGCTTTGAACCCCTTCTTCGATTCTCTTTTTGATCACAATGTCATATCCTACCCGGTCAACGGCAACCGGATTGATTTTCAATCCGATCCGATCGTTTCTGTTTACCAGCTTTCGCCATGCTTTTTTCAGATTTTTCTGATCCGTCAATTGGCAGATAGCCTGTTCGATCATCTCATAGGCAACGGATTCAACAGGTTTCTGGTTTACTACACTGTCAGGATGAATAACCTGGATTACGCGACCGGGGAATAATCCCGGCATACTGTTTTCATTTCTTGGAAATTTCAGGGCATCCTTGATATTGGTAGCCGGTTTACCTTTTATTTGCCGTCTTTGAATCGCGGGCCACAATACTTCAGGTATCATTAATCCGGCACTACTGACCGTTGCTGTTTTGACGAATTTTCTTCTTTTCATGGTTTGTTTATTATTTCATTGGTTCTGAATGGTTATGGATCCACATGGCTATATCCCTGATTACCAGCGGATCCATATGATTTACTTTCTGATAATCTGATGGTTTGCTTTTAACTCCGGGTTGACCTGGGAAAAACAGGTGATTGAGGCCGGGATATGATTTTAGCGTTACTTGAGGTTTCTGCTGTAACGCACTTTGCCATAAAGCGAAGTTCTGCATGGAGACCTGATAATCCTCTTCTCCCTGAAGGATCAGCAATGGTGTGCTAATCTGCTCCGCGGTATGAACCGGATCATAATGAATAAAACTCAGCCAGTATCTTCCCGGCAGATTAAGGGGAAGTTGATTGGCCGGTGGCAATGTAGTGTCAGACAGTTTCTTAAGGTTATCTACTTTAATTTTTAGTTCATCGATGATTTTCTGTTCAAAATCAGTGATCCCATCAATTCCAAGAACGTAATTATACTGTTCGAGAAGCAGCTCCTGTAAAGGGCGTGCATTACCGGCTAACATAATCACACCGTTAATGTCCGGTTCATGTTGCGCGATACGCGGAGCAGCGAAAGCACCCTGACTGTGACCAATGATAAATATCGATGCAGGATTTAGTGAATCATCACTTTTTAGTGCAAGAACAGCCTGCACTGCATCGTCAACAGTTTCCTGGTCGAGAGTAAATTGGTCGTAATTTTTAATCACCTCGCTGACAAATGTAAAAGTGCGTTTATCGTACCGGTAGGTTGCAATTCCATATTTTGCCAGTCCCCATGCAAGGTCTCTGAATGGTTTATTCGGACCGATAGTTTCATCCCGGTCATTCGGGCCCGAACCGTGGACCAGAACAGTAACCGGTAGGTTGCTGAGTTTGTTTTTCGGCAGTGTGAGTGTGCCCTGAAAGTTCAAACCGGCCGAAACAAAAGTGTACGGTTTTTCAATCAGGTAGTCAGGTAACGAATCTGATATGCTTTTTAAGAATCCGGGCTCTGCCTGCACAAGGCGAAAACAGAGCATAAACATAACCGGAATATATTTCATCATGGTTTGGGTATTTGTATAAAAATAAAAAAAGGCCGTGAATTACGGCCTTTTTTTAATTAAAATCCTTATGCTATGCATTTTTAAATGCACTGAGACCGGCAAAAGCGGCTGCATTACCCAATTCACGTTCAATACGAAGTAATTGGTTGAATTTGGCGATTCGTTCGGTACGGCATCCCGATCCTGTTTTAATGTGACCGGCACCGGTTGCTACAACCAGATCTGCAATCGTGGTATCTTCAGTTTCTCCGGATCGGTGAGAGATAAAATAGAAATATCCGTTTTTCCTGGCCAGTTCAATTGTTTCAAGGGTCTCAGAAAGTGTCCCAATCTGATTCAATTTGATAAGAATAGAATTAACTGCTTTTTTATCAATGGCCTCTTGAAGAAGAGTTTTGTTGGTACAAAGCAAGTCATCACCAACCAGTTCAACCCGGCTTCCAATCTCCTTATTCAGCATCTGCCAGCCTGTCCAGTCATGCTCTGACATACCGTCTTCGATCAGTACAATCGGATATTTACTGATCCAGTCTTTCCATATTTCGATCATCTCTTCAGAAGTTTTTACACTTTGATCGGATTTTTTAAAGTGATACTTTCCGTTTTCCCACATTTCACTGGTGGCAGGATCAATACTGATAGAGATATCCTTGCCGGGCGAATAACCTGCTTGCTCAATAGCCTGAATAATAACTTCAATTGCTTCTTCATTGGATTTCAGGTTGGGAGCATATCCCCCCTCATCGCCCACGCCGGTAGAATATCCTTTGGCTTTTAATACCGATTTTAATGCGTGAAAAGTTTCAACTCCCATGCGGATGGCAGTTGCAAAATCCGGCGCGTTATGGGGAGAGATCATAAATTCCTGGAAATCAACACTGCTTTCAGCGTGGGCACCCCCGTTGATTACGTTCATACATGGTACGGGAAGGATGTAGGCATTAGTGCCACCAATATAACGATAGAGAGGCATACCGGCATTCTTGGCAGCTGCATGTGCCACTGCCAGTGAAACTCCCAGAATGGCATTAGCTCCGAGTTTCCCCTTATTGGGTGTGCCGTCGAGATCAATCATAGTGTAATCAATCATTCTTTGGTCATATACATCCATTCCGGTTACCACAGGGGCGATTAATTCGTTCACATGCTGAACGGCTTTCAGAACACCTTTGCCACCAAACCGGTTTTTGTCTCCATCCCTTAACTCAACTGCCTCTTTCTCGCCGGTAGAAGCGCCTGAAGGGACAATAGCTCTTGCCGTTACATTGTTGTCAAGTCTGATATCAACTTCAACAGTCGGATTTCCGCGTGAATCCAATACTTCTTGTGCGGTTACTTCAGATATTTTCATTTTTTTTGGATTTTAAAACGCCACAAATATAAAGTATTTTTAACCATGCGAACACACGTTTTGAGACTATTTACAGGCTTTTCAGTCGAAGGGAAATTACTGGCTTTTTGCAAACAATTCAAAGACTTAAACCAGAATACGAAAGGTTGGCGTTGGATACCATTTAAGAACTTGCATGTGACAAGTTGTTTTATAGGTGAAGTTCCCGGTGATCAGGCCGCTCATATCTCACGGGTTATTCAACATATAGCTTCTGAAACAGATACTTTTGAATTGGTCGTTAAAGAAATATGCCTGTGGCCGAGTAAAAGAGCCCGTATGATATGGATACTCTTTGAAGAAAATGAATTATTCACCAGGTTGCAACACCGACTTGAAAAGACACTGCTGCAAAAGATAGAACGCGAAAAGGTTTATCCGCATATCACTTTAGCCAGAAACAAATTACGTATAATTAACACTCCGGTTTTTCCTTCTTCCATACCCGAATTAAAGTTGCCTGTCGAACGAATGATTCTTTTCGAATCCAAACGTTTACAACAAGGTGTAAATTATCAGGCCATAAATCAATTTCATTTATCGTCCTGAGCTTCTTGTGATCTGAAGTGAGCATCCCAATATTGCTCATTTAACCCCTTTTGATGGATGAGAAGGCGGGCCAGCATAAAGAAATAATCCGATAATCTATTGATATACTGTAACATTAATGGTTCTATCTGAACTTGTTCGGCCAAACGGATCATTTGTCTTTCTGAACGCCGGCATACGGTTCTGGCTACATGTGCCAGGCTTGCAGTTCTACTGCCACCGGGCAGGATAAAGTGCTTTAAAGAAGGTATTTGGTTTTGAATGGCATCCATTGCCATTTCGAGATCATCAATATCCTTTTGAATAATAGAGGGTAGCCTGTGACCCCTGCTGCTTGAATCATCGTCCAGCGCCAAATTTGAAGTAATAATAAAAATCCGCTGCTGAATTGCTGTCAGTCGTTTCTTCTCAATCCCGTCTTCCATCTCAGATTGCAAGAGTCCGGTAAAAGCATTCAGTTCATCCAGCGTACCATATGCTTCGACTCTGGGATGGTCTTTTTTAACACGATGACCGCTCGCCAGGGAAGTCATTCCATGATCTCCCGTGCGCGTATAAATTTTAGGCATCTCCTGTTGGTTTTTCATAAATTACCAATCAAAGATGCAAATTATTGCAGAATTATTTTCTTGCTGATCAACTTATCCTTTTGGATCAGGCGCAAATTATAAATCCCCGGAGATAAATGATTCAGGCCGTTAATTCTGAAAGAGACCGTGCCCTCATTGACTTCCTTTTTCCCTGACATGATCCGCCACCCAGGTCGGCAGCATTATTCCAATAATTTTCCAGGATAACCGGATTAGCTAATTCTTCCATCGGGGCAACCAACAATCTACTCCAATCGGCTATCCCATTAATATCTTTCATTGTAATTTCCAAAGTATTATTTCCGCCGGAAATGACATCAACAAACGGACTGTAGATCCGGTCAGGGTTATTTCCGATTTTTAACTTTCTGTAACCTCCATCCGGATTCGTAACCTTAATATAGGTCACGGCATTTCCTTCTTTTTTATCAACTTCCGCAACAATAGTTACCGAATCCGGAATATTAATAACGGATCCATCTGCAGGCTGAAGAATAGATCCCAATCCTGTTTGTTCTTCCGCCTTAATGATATGAATTTCTCTGGCAATTGAAACCTCTTGTCCTGCAGCATCCACTACTTCACCCCGCAGTATATGCGTACCTGCTACACTTTCTGAAACCCAGGTAATTAGTGACGTGGAACTTGCTTCCTTGATCAGTTTATCATCTATAAATATTTAAGGGTAACTGCTTGCCCTTCCGGATCAGAGCCGGTAATTCCTGTTTTTATATAACTCCTTGCAGGATAAGGGATTTCACTGGGCGTTATGCTCCAATCGATTAAAGGAGGATAATTAACGGAACCATCAACCTTGAATTGTATCGGGTCAGTCTGTTCGATCGGATTCCCATTCAGGCTGGCAATGAGTTGAACTGCCCTGAGGTCTGAATAGTATGTTCTCCCAATCGGTTTGACCGGTATGGTCCTTCATCAGGATCTCCACATATTGATTGCCCCCTTGCAGTACATTGGTTTTATTACTATAAAGGCTGAAATGTCCATGTCCCAGCTTTAATTTTCTCCATCCTGAATTGTAGTTCCAGACATGTAACCGTGTCGGATCCTGAATTGGTACGTTTACTATGCTTCCCTGAAGCCGGATCTTTTCAAGAGGGTAATAAACCTGATTGTCTGACGGAGAAATCAACGTAAGATTTTGTCCCGGAACAATTGGGGTTGCCCATAATAATCCTGCAACCCATGTGAACAGTAACAAATAGTGGTGCTTCTTCATGATTGCGTATTTTGATTTCTCACGCAATCAACATCTGTGCCGCTTATTTAAATAATTGAATTAATGGTTTTTATATATGGT
>JAGHDB010000076.1 GCA_021160155.1 Bacteroidales bacterium
AACGGTTTAACAAAAGGGTATGTATCAAAATGAAAAATAATAAATGTGGCTTTACCCTGATCGAATTAATGATCGCCATGGCTATTTTTTCTATGGTGATGACGGCTGTGTACGGTGTTTATATTTCTTCCAGCCGAACATGCACCCTTCAGAATGCGTCCGCTGCTGCCCAGCAGAGCGTGCGTTTGGGAATCGAACTCATGGCCCAGGATATCCGCATGGCCGGCTTTGATCCGGCCGGTGCCGGCAATGCAGGCATTCAAGTCGCCCAAGCGAACAAAATAGAAGTGTGGGCAGACAGAAATTATGACAGGGATACCAATTACACGGGTTCAATTGATAATGCTGATTTTGAAATGATTACGTATGAACTTTCCGGCACCGACCTCCAACGGATTCTGTATGAAGGCGAGGCCAACAAAAGTATTCAGCCGTTGATTGAAAATGTAACAAGATTGGAATTTGAATATCTGGATTCGGACAGCAACGTTACTGCCAATTTAGCAGAGATTAGGACCGTGAAGATCTTGTTGGAAGTCACGGAACCAGCGGGGATGGCTGGTTCGGTTAAGCGAACACTTGTAACTCAGGTTTATTGCCGTAATCTGGATTTATAGGTATCTATGCCCATATATTTTTTAAATACTATATTGATGAAATTGAGCATTAAGGGCCATCCCATGGGAAAAAGGAAATAAAATTAATGAAAATTCTAAATGGTTCTAATCCTTCAGCCATCGGAGAAAAAGGCTTTACGCTTATTGAGGTTATGATTGCGATGGGGGTTTTTGCCATCGGCATTCTGGCGGTCGCCAGTATGCAGATCACCGCTTCTCAGGGCAACCGGTCAGCCCGTCTTCAGACCGAGGCGGTGACCCGTGCCTCGGAATGTATGGAAAACCTGGTTAATCAAGGGTATTCGGATATTACCGATGGTTCTGACACGCAAGGAGAAATTAATCTTTCCTGGACAGTGGCTGACGATACGCCGATAACCGATATTCGAACAGTTACGGTGACCGCCACATGGAATGATCGGGGCGGAACGCGGAATGCTGATTTCAGCTATATCATTTTCGATTCCGAGGATTGATTAATTCAAAATATAGAAAGTAAAATTAACAAAGATATGCAGAGAGGATAATGCCATGAAAAATTTTCAATGTACAAGAATATTAACGCAGCAGGACGGCAGCATGATGGTCGTGGCCCTGATGGTTATGGCCATATTGAGTATCATCGGGATACATGCAATAAGTATATCCTCTACGGAACAGCAGATTACCGTCAATGCGCAGACACAGCAAACGGCATTTTATGATGCTGATTCCGGTGTACAGTATACCCTGGGCTGTATTGAAGGGGATCTGAAAGACAATACAATAGACAATGATACTGTTTTGCCCACTTCTGTCGGAAGTACCGTTGCCTATGCCTATGGCACACCAGCGGGATTTTCTTTTCTGATTTCAACTCCCGGTATAACCATGCTCTCTTCCGATTCGGGTGGGGATACCTTCGGGTTTACGAGCACCGGCAAAGCCGAAAATGCGTATGTGAATGCACAGTCTGAGATTAATATAACTTTTCGGAGAAGTGTATTAACCCCTTTCAGTTTTGCCGGATTTGGTGATAAAAGCATGGTAGTAAACAATTCCGGGGTAACGAAAAGTTACGACAGTGAAAGTCTGGATCCCGCAAAAAACGATCCGAATGATCCAAGCTTTATAACAGGCAGTGAGGCGGATGTGGGATCAAATGAATCATTGACAACCAAGAATTTTGCATTAATTAATGGTGACGGAATTATTGGTGAAGCCATAGATGGTACGCCCGGAGTGGCCAATATTGATGTAGGAACCGTCTTTGCGGGAAATGGCCCTGATTATCAGGACAGAATCGATCCGGACCCGCTGGGTATTAATTCCGGAGGGGAATATGATCCGACAACCTACGCTGACAGTGCCGACAATGACAATGATCTTGCGGGTGTTGGCACAGATATCGACCTTGGAAATGGAGACATTATAACACTTGAAGGAAAATCTGGTGGGGCGAATTATTACTTTACGAATATAATACTAAAAAATGGTGCAACGCTTGATATTGATACAACCCATGGACCGGTAAACATCTTTATCGACGGCGGTGAGCTTGATGCCAAGTATGGTTCGGATATTAATCCTAACGGAAGCGCTCTGGACTTTGCTATTTATTCCAACTATGAATCTACTGCTAGCAATCCTGCGATTCAATTTCATAATAGCAGTGATTTTGCGGGTGTTGTTTATGCGCCTAATGCAAATATCCTTATGAATAATTCTTCAGACATTTACGGTGCTATATGGGGAAGCTCTATCGATATTCGTAATTCCGGAGAACTTTTTTATGATGAAGCATTGATTAGAAAATATAGTATTCCCACAAACGATTTATCCCTTTTTACATGGGAGGAAGTTCAATAAGTTTTAAATTAAATTTTGATATTTTGTATATTTGAGAATAAAAAACCCTGGCCCTCTGGGCCAGGGTTTTTTATTCTCCCTCTCAGTGTTCTCAGTGTTCTCTTTGGTTAATTGTATTTCATTATAGATTGAATGAAAATCTCTGTCTCTCGTAGGTTGGGTAGAGACCA
>JAGHDB010000117.1 GCA_021160155.1 Bacteroidales bacterium
ATTTGATTATAACCCGGTAACTATTGATAATGAGATGGCTCAACTCAGTCAACTGGAAGGTTTTTTGCTTCAACACCCGGGAGCTACCCTTGATGAAATGGTCGCCACCGGCAATCCGCTGGCTAGCTTTGTCAGCCATCCCGACGGAGTGTCCAATTTCGATCTCGTCAATGAGAAAGCCCTTGGAATCCCCGGTTTCTTATGGGGTTGTTGCCTGAGTTGGGTTGGTATCCTGGTAGTTTACCTGGTAGCTGATGATCCGCACGAAACAAAGATGGCCATCATCGGATGTGTGGTCAACGCTTTGCTGTCAGGTGTCAGCTACGGCGGATACTACTGGTCGCTATCCAGAAGTTACTATTAGAAAAATTTTATTTGGGTAACCCGGGGCGCCCGCGTTCCGGGTTATTTTTTTGATAGATGAACAAAGTTTGGATTATTCTGTTGATTCTGACCGCGCTCAACCAGCCGAAACTGGCCGGGCAAAGTTATTTCAGGGTTAAAGCGGATTTTTCGGTCAAATCCAAATATGCCAATGGCAATCAGGAACTGACCATGGGAAAAGTCAGCTATGACCGCAATACCGGGCAGATCATATACCACTTGGATTTCCCGCAGAAAGAGCTTTGGATTACGGTGGATACACTCATATACCGGATCCGGGATAATAAACTGATCAGTAAAACTTTTACACCGGCAATGGCTCAGTTCTCGGTTTTTCACCTGGCCCTGAACAGCCATCTCCAGGATTTCGGACTGAAATCTTCACAGTATCACCTGAAAGAAGTGAATCGCGAGGGTGAAATGGTGATCTCAACCTGGAGCCCGCCTGAAAGTCTGTCAGATAAACTGGGCAACATTCTGGTATCTGCAATGGATAAACGACTGTATGGTGTGGTTTTTATGGATGTACAGGATTCTGTACTCCGAAAACAATTCTTTACAGATTATACCATCACAAACGGCCTGGCTTTCCCGGGAAAAATAACGGAGATTTTTTACGCGGCAGGAAAAGAAAGCTATCAAATCACTACTTTCAGAAACATCCTTATTGATGAACAGAAAAACGATCTTTTTTATAATTATCCTCTTGACCGTTTCCGTTAGGGGATTCAGTCAGCGGTTTCCCGATGTGAACAGGTACCGTGATCTGATGCAGCCGTCAAACACTGTGCAGCATTTCAGTACGAAAATTGATCCGACAAATGAATTCAAATTGATCCTGACTACTGCTTTTTCATTATATAAACATTTTGTTTCATCCCAGGATGCCGTTCATTGTGTGTTCTATCCGAGTTGCTCGGTATATGCTCTTGAAACCATACAAACAAACGGATTTATTGGAATCTTTGATGCCATTGACCGACTGACCCGGTGCAATGGATTCAGTCCCGAAAAATATCACATGCATGAAGCCAGCCATCACTTTTATGATCCGGTTAAAAAATTACACTAAATACCTGCTCCTGCTGTATGTCGTAACCCTTTCCGGAAGAATGCAGGGACAAAACATCTATGACCTGAACCACTCCAGGCAATTCGCCCAATACCTCATGCGATCCGGACAATACCGACTGGCTGCAGGTGAGTGGGAACGTGTTATTTTTCTGGCCCCCCGGGATACGCTGGCAAAGTTGAACCTGTTGCAGGCTTTCCGGCAGGCAGGAGAAACATCACGGGCTTTAGAGATCAATCGCTCCTGGTTTCAGGATCAATTGCCCGCTCCGTTTGCCCGCGAAGGGTTAAAATCATCCATTCTTGCACATAAATATAACCAGAGCCGGGATTTTCTGACCCGAGGCAAAGGATTGTCCCGTGATGAAATCTCTTATTATAACCTGGGTATTTCGCTATTGGCATGGAACGGAGATAAAAAAACGCTGCAAACCCCTGCACATTCAGAATACCCGGGTTACAGCGACCTGTTAACTATCAGAGATGAAGCACAACAAATTAAAAAGAAAAGCCCGGCTTTGGCACTCGGACTCTCCGCCCTGGTTCCGGGCCTGGGAAAGGTATATGCTCATGACTGGAAAGACGGCCTTCTGTCACTGCTTTTTATAGGAGGGAATGTACTGCAGGCATATCGCGGATTTTCAAAATTCGGAATTCAAAACGCCTACGGCTGGATTTTCGGAACATTGGCCGTGGGTTTTTACGGCGCCAATCTTTTCGGATCATGGAAATCAGCAAAAAGTTATAACCTAAGGCAAATTGATCAGATCAATCATGAAACCGAGGCGGTTCTTCTTTCTCGCTATTAGCCTTTTGTTTGTTTCTACGGGTCAGTCCCAGACCCTTCAGGAGACACGGGCATTCGGAGACCAAATGTTTCAATCGGAAGCCTATTCAGAAGCATTGAAAGCCTACCAGAGAGTAGCCTTCTTTATTCGCCCTAATACTGATGCCGAACTGTTATACCGAATTGCGGAATCGTTTTACCGGACAGGCGATCTGTCTCATGCCATTGAATTCTTTGACCATAGCTATTTTTCATACGACAATGACAGCATGCGAACAGAATGCCTGTTTCATAAGGCCGACTGTTACCTGGAGAGCAAAAATTTCGGTTTTGCCCTACTTGAACTGCTGAATATCAATCCCCTGCCTCCGGGTTACCTGGAGTATAAACGCAACCTGATGCTGGGAGTAACCTACTATGGTATGGGTTCATTTAACCGGGCCGGCCTTTTTTTTGAGAAAGCAGTTTACCGGGATGACTCCCTGGCAAAACAACAAATTCGGTCGATTTTTGCTCAACCCCGTAAAATCAACCGACCTAACCCTACTACCGCGATGTGGCTGAGTGTTTTTCTTCCCGGGAGCGGACAAGCTTATTCAGGATACTGGGGGCAAGGCATTAACTCATTATTGCTCAATGGTTTTCTTGTCGGTCTCGCTGTTTACCTCTCGATCAGATTCCACCCAATGGATGCTATTTTTACCGTCTCTCCCTGGTTTCAAAGATATTATCAGGGGGGGTTAGAAAAAGCAAAAGATTTAGCCCGTAAAAAACAGACTGTAAACCGGGATTTGCTGTTCCGCCAAATTTTATCCATTATTGCAGCCAGTTCACCTGACGGTAGTTGAAATCAATAGTTATATATATTTTATTTCTGGGATGGTTTACTGTTCCGGCCGCAGCTCAGACACATCATTCTGCGGAACCCGACCGGGTACTCCGGGTGTTTGATTTAATCTATCACTACCGGATGGATGAAGCCCGCAGAGAGATGCAATCATGGCCTCCCGGATCGGTTAGACAAAACATGATAGATCTAACCGGCATTAATTTGGAGTGGTGGTTACTGGTGTCAGGAGATGAATCAGCAGATTATCAAACCATTCTGTTGAATCGTTTAGATGAAATTACCGGCCGGCTGACTGCCAGACCACTCAACTCACTCAGCCGGGAAGAGATCTTCACCGTAATCCATGCTTATGCCTACAAAGTACGGGTTTACCTCTTTGCCGGAAAGTACCTGAAAGGTGCCATCCACCTGAAAAATACCGTGGATTATCTTAAAATAGCTCTGGATCATTACCGGGAATATGATAAATATATGTTGCTGGCCGGGCTTTATCATTTTTTTGCCGCAGCAGCCATGAGTCAAAATCCGCTGCTTTTACCCTTCTTTGCCCTGGCTCCCCGTGGCGATAAACAGCTTGGCATCGATCTGTTAAACCAATGTGCCGGTATGTCTCATCCCCTGTTAAGCACCGAAGCCCACTATTTTTTAATGAAAATCAACCTGCATATTGAAGAGGATTTTGATGAAGCCCTGAGACAGGTCAATATCCTGCTTGAACAATATCCTGAAAATCTGCTTTACCAATATCATAAACTCCTGATCCTGGGTAAATCGGGACAAACATCTGCTACCAGGCAACAATACCATCATTTGGTGGAACTGACCCGTTCAATACCGGGTCTTACCCGGTCGCAGCGGGATTATTTCGTCATCGAATCCAAAAAATTTCTAAAAAAAAAGCGGATCAGAATTTTTCTTTGACCCGGTCATTTTCCATTTTCCAATCTTCTGATCGTCTATAATTATATGAAGGATCAGGAAGAACTTATTGCTCAACTTAATCTGGCGCTTCTGCCCGGGGTGGGAGCCGGCCTGGTCAGAACCCTGTTTACTGCTTTTGGTTCTGCATCTGCCATATTACGTGAAAAACGTAAAAGCCTGGAGAAAATTCCGGGAATCGGCACCATGACAGCGAAACAGATTTGCCGTAACGGTTTCCGCCAACGGGCTGAAGAGGAGATCCGTTTCATGCAAAAGGAAAAAATCACCCCGTTATTTTTAATGGATGATAAATATCCTGACCGGTTGAAGCAATGCCCTGATGCACCGGTGATACTTTTCTATAAAGGCCGGCTTGAATATCCGGGCTACCGCTGGATCAGTTTTATCGGAACACGTAAACCCAGCTCAAGGGGAGTGGCCTCTGTTCGCAAGATTATTTCATCTTTAGCCAAATATCATCGTCTGGTTGTAGTAAGCGGACTAGCATACGGGGTTGATATTCAGGCTCACCGGAGTGCACTGGAAGCAGGTTTGCCAACCGTGGCAGTACTGGGGCATGGCTTTCATACGCTCTATCCCGCCATCCACCGGTCTGTGGCCAGAGAGATTATGGACCAGGGAGCACTGGTTACTGATTTTTTCAGTCATAACACGATGGATCCAAAAAATTTCATCAAACGAAACCGGATTATCGCCGGATTATCTGAAGGTGTTTTGATAGCAGAATCAGGGTTGAAAGGAGGCGCCACTACTACAGCCGAGATGGCCAACTCATACAACCGGGATGTTTTTGCCATTCCCGGCAGAAGTTCAGATGAGCAATCGAAAGGATGCAACTGGCTGATCCGCACAAACCAGGCCACGCTTGTTGAATCAGCCGAGGATCTTGAATATTTTCTGGGGCTCGACCGGAAATCCAAAAACACCGAAGAATTGCAAAAAAAAATGTTCAACCTGATGGACCGCGAAGAAAAAGAGATCTGGGATCTTCTGGAGAATCACAAACTTTCAATTGATGAGCTTGCCCGGCAGGTATCCTGCCCTTATCAAAGACTATCAACCCTTCTCATACAAATGGAATTTAAAGGATTTATCCGGGTGATGCCAGGCAAACAATATCACCGGTCAGATCAATAAAACTTTACACGGAAATATATATCCACACGCTGAAAATTCATCTTTTATCCAGACAGTTTTTTCAGTAATTTTACCGGATATGAAATTAACAGACACCCATTGCCATCTCTTTCTGCCTGAATTTGACACCGATCGTGCCGAAACAATCAGGCGGGCACTGGATTCAGAAGTCACCCGGATATTTCTTCCAAATGTCGATTCAGGCACCACGGAACAGTGGCTCGGTTTGGCCAAAACCTATCCGGCTTACTGTTTCCCTATGATGGGTCTGCATCCCACGTCGGTAGAAGAAGACTACCGCCAGGAACTCGACCATGTAGCTGACTGGCTTGCCAAACACCATTTTTACGGAATCGGTGAAATCGGTATTGACCTGTACCATGACCAGACTTTTAAATCCGAACAGGAAGATGCCTTTATCACTCAGATTCGATGGGCGGGTGAATTAAACCTGCCGGTAGTAATTCATACACGTAACAGTTTTCATGAAACCATCCGCCTGCTTGACCGGGCCCGTGTGGATAACTTAACCGGCATTTTTCACTGCTTTACCGGATCATCAGATGAAGCCAATGAGGTGATCAATCGTGGATTTTATTTAGGAATCGGTGGTGTGCTTACCTTTAAAAATTCCGGACTGGCTGAAGTGGTCAGCAGGATTGATCCCAGGCATCTTGTGCTTGAAACAGATGCACCTTATCTGGCACCTGCCCCGAAACGGGGTAAACGCAATGAGCCCTCTTATCTTCGCTATACCGCAAAAAAACTTGCTGAAATTACCGGTGTCCCCTTTCAGCAAATTGCTGAAATCACTACAGCCAACAGTCTGAAAATTTTTAACATAACCGAACAGCCTGAAAATAGTTGAAAAATCTACCATTTTTTGTATTTTTCGCCCGGTTTTGGAGAGGTGGCCGAGTGGTTGAAGGCGCACGCCTGGAAAGCGTGTATTCCGGGTGAACTGGAATCGAGGGTTCGAATCCCTCTCTCTCCGCAAAATTTTTAATATCTTTATCGCGTCAAACACTGAAATTTTATTAACCAATTGATTTAAAGTCATGAAAAAAATTGCTTTGATAGCTATTTTTGCGATGTTAACTTTCGGAGCATCTCAGAATGTCGTTGTAGCTCAGGGAGAACCTACCATGCCGGCTGACACCTCCGTCACCGTAGATACCGCAGCCGCTCAGGCAGTGGATACTACCGGCGTAACTCAAGCCGCCACAGAAGAGGCTGTGCCTGAAGAAAAATCCATGCACCAGATTATTAAAGAAAAATTCATTGAAGGGGGGGCCGGTTTCATGGGAATTATTGCATTAACCCTGATCATCGGTCTTGCCGTTTCCATTGAAAGAATCATTTACCTGAGTCTGGCAAGTACAAATTCATCCAAGCTTCTGAAAAAGCTGGAAGACACGCTGAATAGCGGAGGCGTTGAACAGGCGAAAGAACTTTGCCGTGACACCCGCGGGCCACTTGCCAGTATCTTCTATCAGGGACTTGACCGGTATGAAGAGGGACTGGATATGGTTGAAAAATCAATCATCTCTTACGGTAGTGTGCAAATGGGTCTGCTTGAAAAAGGGCTCTCCTGGATCTCTCTCTTTATCTCCGTGGCCCCAATGCTTGGTTTTATGGGTACGGTAATCGGAATGATCGGTGCCTTTGATGCCATTCAAACTGCCGGAGAAATATCTGCCGTTCTGGTTGCCGGAGGTATTAAGGTTGCCTTGCTGACTACCGTATTTGGTCTGATCGTTGCTGTAATCCTTCAGGTTTTTTATAATTACTGTTTGTCAAAAATTGACAGCATAACCAATGAAATGGAAGATTCTACTATTTCATTCATGGATATACTGATCAAGCACAAACTGACCAAATAATTTCGAATAACTAGTGAATGTTATGAAACCAAATACATTATTGAAAATCGGACAGTGGTTTTATTACCTTCTGATGGCAGTCTCCGTGGTATTGGTGGTGCTTTTTTACATCAATAACCGGAATGTCAATACCAATGATCCTTTCAGTAAGCAAATTACTGATATGGGGCCGGTTTTGAATTTCTACATCGTATGGTCTTACATCCTGGTGGGTATTGCAGTGGTTTTTTCCGTTGTATTTCCCATTTTCAGGATGATTAGTAATCCGAAAAGCGGGATCAAAACCCTGGTGTCTATTGTGATTATAGCAGCGGTGTTCTTCATCGCCTATCAGTTGGGAAGTGGCACCATACTTGATCTGCCGGCCTATAAAGGTCCGGATAATATCCCATCACGACTGAAATTAACGGATATGGCCATCTTTACCATGTATATCCTGTTAGCAGGAGCCCTGGTGGCTATGTTGTTTTCATCGCTTAGAAGGCTGTTTAAATAGTATACTGCAGATTAACGGAGGGGCATTTTAATAACCCTGCCCCTCCCGTCACTGCTAAAATGTAATAATAACTATGGCAAGGAAAAACAGACCACTACCGCAGATTCCGAATGCATCGATGGCTGATATTGCCTTTATGTTGCTGATCTTCTTTCTGGTAACCACTACCATGGATGTTGACAGCGGAATCTACCGGACATTGCCACAATGGGTTGAAAAAACCGTAAATCAACCCAAAATTAAAGAGCGAAACGTATTTGTAGTACAGATCAACAGAAATAACGATTTGGCAATTGAAGGAGAACCGGCTAATATCAATGAGCTCAAAGACCGGGTAAAAGAATTTATCCTCAATCCAAATAATCAGGCTAATCTTTCTGAGAAAGAGACCCGATTCGTTGAAGGGCTGGGTGATATTATCTGGTCAAAAGGAGTTGTTTCACTGCAAAATTCTCGTAGTACGGACTACTGGGCCTATATCCAGGTACAAAACGAGCTGGTGGCCGCATTTAACGAACTGCGAGATGAATTCGCCATGAAACAATATAGTGCACCTTTCGACAAGCTTACTGATGCTCAAAAGGATATCGTAAAAAAAGCGGTTCCTCCGGCTATATCTGAAGCAGAACCTGTTGATTACAGCAAATAGGAGAAATCATATTATGGCAAAATTTGAAAGAAAAGGAAAATCAAAAGGCGTGCCCGCAATCTCAACCGCTTCTCTACCTGATATTATCTTCATGTTGCTCTTCTTCTTTATGGTATCAACCACACTGAAAGAGACCGCCATGAAAGTCCATGTAACGCTACCCGAAGCTACCCAGGTTGTCAGAATTGAGAAGAAATCCCTGGTTAGTTATATATATGTAGGCGCACCTATCAAACAGTTACAGACAAAATTTGGTACGGATTCTAAAATCCAGCTTGAAGATAAATTCGCTAAGAAGTCGGATATTCAGGATTATATCGCTAACTGCAAAGAAAAAATGGATGAAAAAGAACGCCCGCTGATGATGGTATCTCTCAAAGCTGATGAGAATACCAAAATGGGGATCATCCAGGATATTAAAACCGAGCTGCGAAAAGCTGAAGCACTTAAACTGATTTATACTTCAAGAAAAAAGATTACCGATACGAGGTATCAGTAGTTCAATATCAGCTCTTTTTTCCCAGACGGGGCATATATATATATATATTATTTTTA
>JAGHDB010000127.1 GCA_021160155.1 Bacteroidales bacterium
GTGTATTGGAGGGAACGGTCTGGGATGTTGCAGTAGATATCAGGACCGGCTCACCTACCTATGGAGAGTGGTTTGGAATAGAATTGAGCGCATCCAACAAAAAACAACTACTGATACCGAAAGGATTCGCGCACGGCTTTGCAGTAACCAGCCCCCATGCGGTTTTCTTTTATAAATGTGATCAGTATTATCATCCGGATGCTGAACGCGGGATCCATCATGCGGATCCCAAACTGCACATCAATTGGCCTATTCCCGATGAGAAACGCGTTGTCAGTAACAAAGACCAGGCACTTCCGTTGTTTAACCGGGCCGAACACAATTTTGTGATAGAAAAAAAATGATCAAAATCCTCATCACCGGTGCCAACGGTCAATTGGGCCAATCCATTTTAAAGTTTAAACACAAACCTTTTCAGGCAGAATGGATCTCCACTGACTTTGAAGAGCTCGATATTACTGATGAGCAGCAGGTAATACGGGAAATTGATCGTCTGAAGCCTGCTGCTGTAATTAACTGCGCAGCATACACAAAAGTTGACCAGGCAGAGAAGGAACGGAAGCAGGCCATGGCGCTGAATGCCGGCGGCCCGGATAATCTTGCGAAAGCCTGTCACCGACAACAAGCCCTTCTGATCCATACTTCTACCGATTACATCTTCAGTGGTCACAATTTCAGACCGTATATTGAAAAAGACATACCCGGACCGGAATCATATTACGGTGAAACAAAACTCCGGGGAGAAAAGGCGGTCATTCATCAGCATAACCGGTCAGTCATATTACGAACCAGTTGGCTTTATTCGCCTTATGGTCACAATTTTGTTAAAACAATTTTCAGATTAAGCAAAGAAAAGGATGAACTACGAGTGGTATCAGACCAGATCGGTTCTCCCACTCTGGCAGAGGATTTGGCCCACGCAGTATTAAAAACGGCGTCTTATTATCTCAACAATCCGGATGAGTTAACGCAAACTGAAATCTTTCACGTAGCCAATACCGGTGTAGCCAGTTGGTATGATCTGGCTGTAGCGATCATTCGTTTTGGAAAGATTGACTGTCGTATTTTACCGGTTACTTCAGAGGAGTATCCGTTGCCGGCACCCAGACCTATGTACAGTGTGCTTGATACATCCAAATTCAGAGCCCGGTTCTGGCCCGAATTACCCCATTGGCAGGAACGGTTGCAATATTGTATCCGCCGGCTTACTCCAAACCAAAAGAAGTAAAATAATATGGAATCATCAGCACTTATTGCATCAGTAAAAACAAGGGCCAGAAAGTGGTTAGAACCGTCGTTTGATGAAGATACCCGCCATGCCGTGGAAAAATTACTGGCAGCCGCCAACACCGAACAGTTAGTTGACGCTTTTTACAAAGATCTCGAATTTGGCACCGGCGGATTGCGGGGTATTATGGGCCCGGGAACCAACCGGATGAATATTTATACCATCGGGATGGCCACCCAGGGGCTATGTAATTATCTTTTAAGAAGTTTTCCAAAAGGGAAAAAACTTCAAGTAGTAGTAACGCATGACAGTCGTAATAATTCACGGCTGTTTGCTCAAACCACTGCGGATATTTTTTCAGCCAATGGAATCCGTGTATTCCTGACTGACGACTTTCGCCCCACGCCGGAACTCTCTTTTGCCATACGGGAACTAAAATGCCAGTCTGGTGTAGTTATTACCGCCTCACATAATCCACCTGCTTATAACGGATATAAAGTTTACTGGGAAGATGGCGGACAAATCATTGCACCCCATGACCGGGAAATTATTCGGGAAGTAAAATCCATCCAGTCCGTCAGCGAGGTCAAATTTAAAGGTAATCCGTCTTTGATACAGATTGTCGGAAGCGAATTAGACCACACCTACCTGAACCGCATCCTTCAAATGAGTCTAAATACCGAAGCCATACAACAGCATCATGACATCGGCATTGTTTATACGCCTCTGCACGGAACAGGGGTCAAACTGATTCCTGAAGTTTTAAAAAAAATGGGATTTACCAAAATCCTGCATGTCCCTGAACAGGATATACCGGACGGAAATTTCCCTACTGTTACTTCACCAAATCCTGAAGAACCGGAAGCTCTGACCCTGGCAATCAAAAAAGCTTCAGAAAACAATGCCGAACTGGTATTGGCTTCAGATCCGGATGCCGACCGGGCAGGAATGGCAATTCTCAATAAATCCGGTAGTTACACTCTTTTGAACGGTAATCAGACCGGTTCTATTCTGGTATATTATCTATTGTCGAATCTTCATGCTCAGAATAAATTAAAAGGGAACGAATATATTGTCAGAACCGTTGTCTCTTCAGCTATTTTCGATGAGATCGCCACTCATTTCGGGGTAAAAACCTATACAGTATTAACCGGTTTTAAGTTCATTGCCGAACAGGTAAGAAAATTAGAAGGCCGCGAAGTTTTTATCGGGGGAGGTGAAGAATCTTTCGGATTCATGATAGGAGATTTTGTACGTGATAAAGATGCTGTTTCCACCTGTGCTTTTCTTGCTGAAACTGCCGCATGGGCAAAATCCCGCGGTCAGACTCTGCTTGAATTGCTCGAAGAGATCTATCTGCGATTCGGTCTTTTTCAGGAACGGTTGATTTCAGTTGTTAAAGAAGGTCTGTCCGGTTCCGAAGAGATCGCTGCCATAATGGACCGGCTTCGAAACCAACCACCCGAAAGTCTGGACGGGTCTGATGTAGTCACCGTAAATGATTTTTTAAAGCAGGTCAGTTACGACCAACTCTCCCAACTACGGTATGACATCAAACTGCCAAAATCCAATGTATTGCAGTTTGTTACAAAAGATGGCATTATTTTTTCTGCCCGGCCATCAGGAACAGAGCCGAAAATCAAATTTTATATCTCCGTACGCAAAAAAATTCAGGTCCGCAGTGAGATTCCTGAAGCCACGCAGGAACTCCAGGATCGTATCGACCGGATCATTCGCGAAGAAATTCCTGTCTGAAATTAACCAGGTACAATTGTTCGGTCGCCCGGGTAATAGCTGTATAGAGCCAGCGATAATATTCTACATCCAGTTTTGACTCATCCAGATAACCCTGATCCACATAGACATGTTTCCATTGCCCGCCCTGTGCTTTGTGGCAGGTCAGGCCGTAAGCAAATTTTATTTGTAAAGCATTAAAATAACGATCATTTCGGATAGCATCATTACGGTGTTTTTTGCCTTTCATATATTGGTAATCCACAGCAACTTCAGCGTAAAAATTCCGCATGGTTTCCCGGTCTAATGATGCAGATTCGGCTGTCAGTGTATTGAGAATTACAAGGGCTTCAAATTCAAACTGCCGGTAGTCGGTAAACCGGAGCACCATTTCAGCAAACCGCATTTGGTATAGTTCTTTTGTGCCTTTAACCCGTACCACTTCAAGTACATCTCCGTTAGCAATAAAATCTACTTCTTCTGAATCCTGCAGCCAGAAATAATTATTCTTTACCACCATCACCAGGTCACCCGGACCAATTTCATCCTCGCGCCACAGAATATGACTTCGTATGCCCCCGTTATAACGATTCGCTTGTCTGTTTGAGCGACTTACTACCAGTGTTTCTTCAAGCCCCACACGATCATATGAAGATTGCAGGCTCTCCAGTAAATTATCTCCGGTGATTAACTGCACATCCTTAAAACTGGTCACGTCCAGTCCGGGATATCCCAGTTGTTGTTTGATAATTTGTTCCCTGATTGACGTGGCGTTAACCAGAATGCCTGATTCAAGAGACTGGCGGACTACTTCACGAAGAGAGGAGTAAAAAACTCTTTTCCCGAAATTATTTAAGTATTTCTCATCCAGAGCCGGACTTTGGTTAAATCCCACGGGGGGTAATTGTGCTTCATCACCGACCAGCATTAATTTACATCCCGGAGAAGAGTAAACATAGCTGATCAGATCCTCAAGCAACCTGCCACTGCCAAAGGGAGATAAATCCATCGGACGATCTGCAATCATAGAAGCTTCATCTACAATAAAAATGGTATTACGCCGGAGATTACGGCCGACAACAAATTCGCCGATACCCTCTGTGGCTTTTTTTTGACGGTAAATAGTCTTATGAATGGTAA
>JAGHDB010000391.1 GCA_021160155.1 Bacteroidales bacterium
GAAAACAACCAGCTTATACCGGGCACTCAATTCACTCAGCAGAATAGTTTTTTGATCCGGTTGCGGAAGAATAATTTCGGGAGCCTGTTTCCCGACCTTTGTCTTTTGAATAGATTCAAGCAAATCTTTCCACTCTTTTGCTTTTTCAGGGTCTTTACAATCTGATTCAGTCAGGTAGAATTCAGTTAGATAAGCAAAAAAAGTTTCATATTCCGACCGTTCTGCCCATTCGGCAATATCCTCTAAAATAGCATGAAAAAGAACATCATTGACCGCTGTCAGTGACATCAGTCGGTCAAGCCCTTTTTTCATAGCTTCCTCCACCTGATCAGGCGGATAAGCTTGTGGAATCATCCTGAAGAACGTTCTTACTTTACCCATCAGAGCAGGAGCATATAATTGGGCGGTATCCGTGAAATCCACCAGATCGAAAAAATGATCCAGCAGGTATTTCAACTCCCGGTCTTTAGGTATTTCAACAGGCACGGGTGGGTTCATCTCCGTTTTCAAAAACCTGGCGGTAAAACTACCGGGATATTTTGAAATCAGTTCACGGGTAACCTGATCGGGATCAGCAGATGAAATTTTTTGCAGTTCATTGAGTACCTGTCGATAAAACGGATCACCCGGTTCGTACAGATGCAACAACTGTTGCAGTGCATCGTTCTTTCTCTTCAGAATCACGGCATGATCCATGTATCTCTTCAACAGGCGGTTTTCATCTGAACGGATTACCTTCAGGCTATCCAGCACCGAATGGTAACTGGTTTGCAGTTCAACCGGTTCACGATTGAAAATAAAATCCCAATACGTGTTTGGGCCCACAACCACACGGTACATTCCGGGGTGTGCCGAAGGAGGTAAAACAAATGTAATCAGACCTCCCGGAAGCTGCACTTGAGCCGAATCTATCACGTGTGTCTTGATCCCCGAATACTCCAGCAGAAATGCTCTTTTATTAGGCATTCCGTTCACCCGGATCCGGACAGGGTATTGTGCCTGCACTGTCAGACTTTGCAACATCCAGGCACATCCCGCAATCCAAATAATTTGTATGAATCTTTTCATGATTACGTACGCAAAACCTCTGCGCCGCTGATGATCTCGATTATTTCACTGGTAATAGCTGCCTGACGTGCTTTATTGTATTCAATATTCAAATCATGCAGCATTTTGGTAGCATTATCGGTTGCCTGGTACATGGCGGTCATTCTGGCTCCGTGTTCCGCCGCCACCGAATCCAGTATGGTTTTATGCAGTTTCACCCGAAGGGCTTCGGGCACTAATGTGGTAATCAGATATTCCAATGTGGGTTCGAACAGGTAAAAAGGTATTTCCCGGTGAGATTCTTCTGCCAGCGGCAGTTCAACAGGCAAAAACTGTTCGTGGATGACTGCCTGGGTAGCTGCGTTTTTAAATTGATTATACACTAAATCCACACGGTCATACCGGCCATTACGGAATTGATTCATCAAGGTATCCGCTAATGTTCGTGTTTGTTCATATGATGAATCTTCCAACAGATGGTCAAACCGTTCCCATGTTCCGTATCCTTTTCCTTTCAATATTTCTCCCCCTTTTCTGCCGATCAGCAGCAGGTCCAGTTTTTTTGCAGACCATTGAGCCGGATACCGGTCATCGATTAATTCCTGAGCGGCACGCACAACATTAGCATTAAAACCGCCACAAAGACCTCTGTTTGCTGAAACCAGCACCAATAAAACTTTGCCGGGTTCGCGCTGTTCCGCATAGGGATTTTCAATGTTCGATTCCACGACTCCACTCAGACGAGCCAGGATATCATTCAATTTATTGGCATACGGACGGATCTGTACAATGGCATTCTGGGCCTTTTTCAACTTTGCTGCTGATACCATTTTCATGGCATTGGTGATTTGTCTGGTCGATTTTACCGACGAGATTCTCTGACGTATCTCTTTAAGACTGGCCATAAATATTCAGCAGGTTTATTTTTAAAATTTCGCGGAGAGTTCTGCAGCTATTTTTATCAGTGTTTCCGAAGTTTTCTCTGTCAGAATACCTTCATTCAGCTCATCCAGTATCTTAACATATTTCAGGTGCAGCAGTTCAATAAGTTCTTTTTCAAAATCTTTCACTTTATCTATCGGGACATTCTGCAGCAAATCCTTGGTTCCGCAGAATAATATCGCAATCTGGTCACCAACCGGAACGGGTTGATGCAGTCCCTGCTTCAGGATTTCGACATTACGGGCACCCTTACCCAGCACAGCCAGCGTAGCCGCATCCAGATCCGAACCAAATTTTGAAAAGGCTTCCAGTTCGCGGTATTGGGCCTGATCGATTTTCAATGTACCAGCCACTTTTTTCATAGCTTTGATCTGGGCGGCACCACCCACTCTTGATACCGAAATACCTACGTTGATAGCCGGTCGTATTCCACTGTTAAACAGGGCCGATTCAAGAAAAATCTGTCCATCCGTAATAGAAATCACATTAGTAGGAATATAGGCTGATACATCTCCGGCCTGAGTTTCTATGATAGGCAGGGCCGTTAATGATCCTCCGCCTTTGACCATGGGTTTCAATGGTTCAGGCAGATCATTCATCTGTCTGGCAACTTCATCACTCTCAATAATTTTGGCCGCTCTTTCGAGGAGTCGGGAGTGGAGGTAAAAAACATCCCCCGGATAGGCTTCTCTTCCGGGAGGGCGACGGAGCAACAGCGAAACTTCACGATAGGATACTGCCTGTTTTGACAGATCATCGTAAATAATCAATGCATCCCGTCCACTGTCGCGAAAGAACTCTCCGATGGCAGCACCTGCAAACGGTGCATAAAACTGTAACGCAGCCGGATCACTTGCATTGGCAGAAACAATGATGGTATAGGGGCTTGCGCCAAAATCTTCGAAGGTTTTCGCAATTTGTGCCACGGTAGATCCTTTTTGTCCTATAGCCACATAGATACAGTAAACTGGTTTGCCTTTTTCATAATTTTCACGCTGGTTGATAATAGTATCCACTGCCAGTGCTGTTTTCCCGGTCTGACGGTCGCCAATAATCAACTCCCGCTGACCTCTTCCGATAGGGATCATGGCATCAATAGGTTTGATACCGGTTTGCAGGGGTTGGTTAACCGGTTGCCTGAAAATAACTCCGGGCGCCTTTCGTTCGAGGGGCAGATCGATTAATTCACCCTGTATCGGGCCTTTACCATCCAGCGGTTGACCAATTGTATTGATCACTCTGCCGAGCAGTCCTTCACCCACCGGTACCGAAGCGATCCGGTTGGTTCTTTTAACGGGATCGCCTTCGCGTATTCCTTCTGAAGGACCAAAAAGTACGGCTCCCACGTTATCTTCTTCAAGGTTCAGCACCATACCAATCACTCCGTTATGGAACTCGACCAGTTCATTAGCCTGCACTTTATTCAATCCGTAAATGCGGGCAATTCCATCGCCGATCTGAAGAATTGTACCTACCTCTTCAAGCTTGGCATCCAACTGGATACCTTCTAATTGCTGTTTAAGAATTCTGGTAATTTCAGCAGGTTTAATCGTTGACATATATCACTTAAGTATCTTCTAATGAAACATTCGTTAATTGTGTGGCAGAGATCGTAATAAGTCCTGCCGGATTTTCTGCAGCCGGTCACTGATACTGACATCTAGCTGACGATCATCCATTCTTAAAATAAATCCGCCGATCAGATTTTCATTAATGGTTTGTTGCAGTTCAACTTTTTTCTTCATCTCCTCTTCAATCCACTGAACAAGTTTGGCAACCAGGTTTTTGCGAAGCGGAATTACCGAGGTGATCCGGGCTTCCACAATACCTTTTTCCTGTTTATACATACTCTCGTACATCCGGCAGGCATCTCCAAGAGCAGACTCTCTGCGATGAGCCGTCAGCAGTAATAAAAAGTCCAGTGTAAGCGGTTGTATCTGATTCTTAAACAGCCGCGTCAGGAGTTTGGCTTTATCGTTTCCTTTCATCATGGGGGTATTGATCAACAGGTCGAATTCTGTCAAATCTGTCATCAGTTGAAGCAAATCAGACAAGTCGTTTCTGACTTTATCTTCGTTACCCTTTGACTTTGCCACGGCATACAGTGCTCTGGCATACCTGACTCCAATCCGGCTATCGGTTGCCATATCAGTTCAATTTGATATCTTTCAGCATCTCCTGAATTAATGATTCGTGATCAGCAGCATTACTGAGTTCTTTGCGCAATACTTTTTCAGCAATCTGAATCGAGAGTTCAGAGATCTGTTTGCGAATATCAGACAAAGCGGATAACTTTTCATTCTCGATCTGTTTTCTTGCTTTCAGTACTACTTTTTCCGCTTCAAGAGCCGCCTTGTCGCGTGCTTCTTCAATCATACTTTCGCGCATTTCCCGTGCTTCGTCCAGCAAGGCATCACGTTCTTTGCGGGCCTGCTGCAATACCAGTTCGTTATCGGCCTGAAGTTTTGCCATTTCACCGCGTGCCACATCAGCAGCCTCCAAAGCTTCCCGGATGGATTGCTCACGATTCTTCAGGCTGTTCAGAATAGGTTTCCAGGCAAATTTCTTCAGCAGCATGAAAACCAGGCCAAAAGCCAGAACCATCCAGAAAATTGTTCCGTAATCCGGTGTAACTAAACCCATTTCGGTTGTTTATTTTACCAAAAACACAATCAGCAAACAGACAATCATGGCAAAGAAACAAGCACCTTCAACCAGTGCTGCCGAGACGATCATGTTTGAACGGATATCTCCAACCGATTCGGGTTGACGGGCAATGGCTTCCATGGCCCGGTTTCCGATTTGTCCGATACCGATACCTGCTCCGATTGCAGCCAGTCCGGACCCGATTGCGGCGCCCATTGAAGCAATGGCAGCTCCGGCTACCGTCTGTAATAAAACAATAAAACTTAACATAACTATTGAGTGTTAAAAATGATTACTAATGTTCTGCTTCTCTTGCCATCCCAAAATAGAGTGCCGAGAGGAGTGTAAATACGTATGCCTGGATAAAAGCCACCAGTATTTCCAGGATGGTCATGAAAATATAAAAAAGTACCGAGATCACCGACACTCCGTAACCTGCGATCCAGTTTATTTGCCCGAAAATAAAGATTAAAACAATGAAACTGAGTGCAATAAAATGCCCGGCCAGAATATTGGCAAAAAGCCGGATACAGAGCACCAACGGTTTGGTAAAAACACCCAGTAATTCAATAAAGGGCATCAGCGGAACGGGAAATTTGAGCCACCAGGGTACACCTTCTTCATTATAAATATGTTTCCAGTAATGTTTGTCGGTGCTGAATGTGGTAATTAAAAAAGTGAAAAATGCCAGTACACCTGTTATGGTAATATTACCGGTAACATTAGCGCCTCCCGGCGGGACAGGAATAATCCCCAGGATATTATTAAAGAGGATGAAAAAGAATATGGTCAGTAAAAAGGGCATGAACCGTTCGTACCGTTCTTTTCCGATTGAGGGAACAGCCACCTCATCACGGATAAAAAGTATAACCGGTTCCATCAGGGATTGAAGGCCTTTAGGCGCTTTCCGGGGGGCTTTCCGGTATTGTCTCCCGATCGATATGAAGATAATCAGTAACAGAATCAGGCTCATCATCATAGCGAAAACAGTTTTTGTAATCGAGAGGTCAACCGGAAGGGATTTGGAAGGATCTTCCTCACCATTCACATCAACTTCGACAATCTTTCCTTTATTGGGGCCCTCCTGAGCCACTGCAAAACCTTTATATGCTTTATGACCCTGATGAAATTTTGACGACCAGAAAACGACCAGCCCTCTCTCTTTTGTATAAAGAATAACCGGCAGCGGAATACTGATATGAGTTTCCCCTATGGTCATGATATGCCATTCATAAGAATCCATGACGTGCTCCATGATGAACACACCCGGATCGAATTGTTCATGGCCTGTGTTTTCCTGAGCGGCTTGATGAATGGTATCCTTTGAGCAGGCAGGGTTTCCGGCTTTTGCGCCTAACGTACTACTGATCAACAAACACCAAACTAACCATTTTCTCATTCCAGATTCAGATTTTGAAATTATCAAAGGTAAAAAAAACCATTTATTCCTCCCTTTTATCCCCGTTGATTACTTCATTTTTTAGTGCATGTACTTCAAACCAGGTAAAAACCAGGTAAAATAAAAATGTCACACCCACAAAGGCTACTGCCTGTGACCGGTCAATCAGCAGATAGATCACCATAAAAGCAAGTATAATAAATAATTTCACGATAACTGACAGCATATAAGTCTGGGTAAAACGGTCAGGCGTTTTGAGCAGTCCGCGCCGCAGAATATAATGATCGGTACCGGTCAGGGCGGCCATCAGGATCAGGCTGAGCAGGTATCCGGGAATCCAGCGTTCAGGAAAAATCAGCAGGAACAGAAGTATCAGTACGGCCAGTGCTCCCAGGGTAATCAGGCTAATCCTGAAGAGATAAGAGTTTTTTATATTGGGTTTCATTTTGATGATAAGTCTTTGATCAATAAAAACAGGGTTCCGGTTAGTGCTCCTACCGACAGCAGCAGCGTAAAAAGAGGAAATCCCAGTGAGATCCAACGGTCGAGTTTCATCCCGATAAAAAAAGCGGCCAGGATGACCGCAATCAATTTAAAGGCAAAATTAGAATACCTGGCATAGTCCCGGATATACTTTTTGCGCTGATTTACACTACTTTTTTGGCGGAGTTTCTTTTTGTTTTGCATCAAGATCTTCATCCATCTTACAGGTACCGGTAAAAATGGCACCTGGTTCGATGGCCAGTTTACGAGTGATAATTTCTCCCTTTACCCGGGATGAAGATTTCAGGCTGGCCATTTCAGCAACCTGGATATTACCCAGAATGGTTCCTGAAATCTCTATTGTCTGGCAAAACACATCTCCTTCAATCCTTCCGGAAGATCCCACCACGACTTTCCCCTTAATATTCATTTTCCCAACCAAAGTTCCGTCAATACGAAATCCGGATGAAGAGAATACGTCACCGGTAAAACGGGTACCTGTTGAAATTAAATTTACTGCATTTGAAGTCTCCATTTCTCTTGCCATAATTCGCTGATTTTGACGAATAAAATTAGTTAAAATTGTTAAGCTAAACAACCTTGTCGGGATCGTAGGCCCAGGTAAGATACAGGGCGCCCCAGGTGTAACCTCCACCAAAGGCAGAAAGGATCAATTTGTCTCCCTTTTTCAGTTGTGATTCATAATCTCTCAGGCACAAAGGAATGGTGGCTGTAGTTGTATTACCGTATTTCTCAATGTTGATCATGACCTGGTCGCGACTGATTCCCATACGGCGGGCTACTGCTTCAATGATTCTCAGATTAGCCTGGTGCGGAACCAGCCAGGTAAGGTCTTCCGGTGTCAGATGATGTTTTTTCATCATTTCAACCGAGACATCAGCCATTTTCTGAACAGCTACTTTAAATACGATCTGGCCTTCCTGATAGATAAAATGCTCCCGGGCATCAACCGTTTCATGTGAAGCAGGTCTGACCGAACCGCCTGCTTTCAGGTAGAGGTGATGTCGGCCTGCTCCATCCACACCCAGAATATGATCCTGAATACCATACTCTTCGCTGGGTTCAAGCAGTACCACTCCTGAGGCATCTCCGAAAAGCGGACAGGTAGACCGGTCGGTATAGTCAGTAATGGCTGACATTTTATCAGCTCCCACACAAATCACTTTTTTAGCTGTTCCGGTTTCAATGAATTTTGAAGCTACGGTCAACATAAAAATAAACCCGGAGCAGGCTGCGGAGATATCAAAACTGTAAGCATTTTTAACGCCTACTTTATCACTGATGATGTTTGCTGTAGCCGGGAAATCATGATCGTGTGTAGCAGAAGCGCATATTAATAAATCTACTTCATCCGGACTGGTACCTGTTTTTTCAAGTAATTTTTTTACCGCCGGAACCGCCAGGTCAGAACTCCCTTTTCCGGGTTCTCTCAATATATGACGTTCCTTAATACCGGTCCGGGTTACAATCCATTCATCCGTTGTATCTACCATCTTTTCAAGATCGGCATTTGTCAATACATCTGCCGGAACATAAGCTTCAACTCCCGTAATCGCCGCAAAAACTTTTTTCATTATTCAAACGCTTTAATCATTTTTTTTATTAAACCCGACAAGATGATCTCCTGGTTTTTCAGAATCATATTCTTTATTGCCACAGAAGATGACATTCCATGCCCGATCAATACCGGCGAGCCAATCCCGAGAATCGGAGTGCCGCCGAAATTTTCATAATTAAACTTTTCAAAAAACGGATGAGAAATATTGATCTTCCTCATTAATCCGTAAAACGATTCTGTCTGCTTTAATATTACATTTCCTGAAAAGCCGTCACACACCACTACATCGGCACGATCCCCGAAAAGTTCATTGCCCTCCACATTACCAATAAAAAGGTAATCAGGGCTATCCTGCATGACCTGAAATGTTGATTTAGTCAGCAGGTTGCCTTTTTCCGGTTCAGAACCAATGTTTAATAATCCTACACGGGGGTTTTCTACACCGTGTACATACCGGGCAAAAAGAGCTCCCATAAAACCAAACTGATACAGTACATCAGGCCGTACGTCAGGATTGAGGCCCACATCCAAAAGCAGTGTGTAATCATTTTCTCCTTTCGGAATAGAAACTGAAATTGAAGGACGGATAACTCCGGGGATTGATTTGATGGTAAACATGGCTCCGGCCAGCATCGCACCCGTATTACCGGCACTGCAGAAACCATCCAGTTCATTGTGAGAAAGCATCTCGAACCCCAGGTACATGCTGGATTTTTTCTTGACCGAAAAAGCCCTGACCGGATGGTCATTCATACTGATAGTCTCTTCTGCATGAATTATGGTGAAACGGTCAGAATCAAACGAGAGTGTTTGACACTCCTTCAAAATATTATCTTTTTCACCGATCAGAACCAGTTCGCAATCAGGGGGCAGAATTTCCCTGGCCAGGACTGCTCCTTTTACCGTGGCTTTGGGAGCATGGTCACCACCCATTATATCCAATCCGATTCTCATGATCAGGGTGGGTCAGATTAGTTGAAAAATCAGGCGGTTACTTCTTTCTCAACTGCCAGTTTCCCGCGGTAATGTCCACATTCGGGACACACCCGGTGATAAGGTACGGCAGCCCCACAATTAGGGCATACTGATAAATGCGTGGGAGTGGCTTTATAATGTGTCCTCCGTTTGTCTCTTCTCTGCTTCGATGTTCTGTGTTTTGGATGTGCCATGAACAATATCCGTTTAATCGTTAAAACGTGCAAAAGTATAAAAGATAATTCGAATAAAAAAACAGGGTATTTTTTGTTTTTACAGGGCAGATCAACCCATTAGCCCTGTTTTTTCAACACGATTCGAAAATCGGTCCCCCGTCCTATTTCAGAGGATCTGACGAATACTTTACCCGAATGGTAATTTTCAATGATCCGTTTTACCAGCGATAATCCAAGGCCCCAGCCTCTTTGTTTGGTCGTATATCCCGGTTGAAAGACCACCTGGTAATTGGATTTTGAGATCCCCTTACCGGAATCAGCCACATCAATATACACTACCTGGTTTTGATCTTCAACTGAAATATCAATCCGGCCGACTCCATCCATGGCATCGATCGCATTACGGCAAAGATTTTCAATTACCCATTCAAACAGGGTAAGATTTAAAGGAACTATTAACTCTTCCAGATCTCCGAAATGGAGATTAAAAGATATTTTATCGGAGGTACGGCTTTCAAGATAGTGGATGGCATTACGAAGTACCTGTAAAACGTCTTCAGGCATTAATACAGGAGCTGATCCGATTTTAGAAAACCGGTCAGTGATGGTCTCCAGTCTTTTTACATCTTTTACAATCTCCTGAATTATTTCAGGGTTCGGCTCTTTAATTTTCAACAGTTCTACCCAGGCCATTAAAGAAGATATAGGTGTTCCCAACTGATGTGCCGTCTCTTTTGACATACCCACCCATACCTGATTCTGCTCTGCCCGCCTTGAAGAACTGAATGCTAAATAGGCAAACAGGATAAACAAAAAGATCACTGCAAGCTGGACGAACGGGAAATATTGAATCCGGGTCAGGAGGATAGAGTCTTTATAATATAAATATTGAACCATATCCGGAGCGTTCAGCATTTCAGGGGTGATATCATATCCTTTCTGACGCATATTTTTTAATATCTCACGAAGATCGATTTTGATGGGTTCGTGTTGTTTTTTCATGATCTTCAGCTGATGCCTGAGATACTTCTGGTTTTTTTCGCTCAATTTCTGGAACTGGAGTCTCAGCAGATCAACCGGTTGTTTGTTTTTACCGAAAAGCCGGAGATTTCTGGCCGAGAGGATATGGTCATTTTCATCCACCGTAATAACCGGTATGGTTTCGTTTTCCTTTGTAATCCGGTCAACGAAAAGATACATATCCACATCTTCTTCGTTGATGGTCAGGAGTTGCTTGGTAGCTTCAGCCCATATTTCCATGCGCTGTTTTTCTTCCTTTTCCAGTCTTTTAACCAGCACATTGGTATACCATGTGGTAGCGATACCAATTATTACCGCTCCGGCAAAAAAGATCAACTTCCATCGTTGTTTACGAGAATAAATATGCAAGTCGAATAGTGTTACAAGCGACAATTAGTTTTAGGATACCGGCAATAATCAAAACGCATGATTGTACCGGGTATTGTATTAACCGCCCGGTTTTTATTTAAATAATTTATCCAGTGTCCGTATTAACTGTGCCGCATAATTTTCAGGCTTTGTTTTTCTCAGATCCAGTTCATATACTGTTTTCGGGTCTCTCAGTCGGAGGCTGTGTGTATATTTTTGATCATAATAAACCAGCAGCATTCTGGCAACTTGTTCTAAATCATTTCTTTTCAATGCTTCCAGTATTTTTTTTGTGGTTTCTCCTCCCAGTCGTTTCCTGATCCGTTCAATAGAAATTGCCAGTTCATTTTCAGCAGAGTTGCCGTATTCTTCAATCAGAATCCGTATTCTGAGTTCATCCGGTACCCGTATCAGAATCAGTGGGGCGTTGCTTTTTGCCTGATAAAAAGTATCCGGTATGAAAATCCGGCCGATTTGACGGCTTTCATCTTCGATCCAGACCGGCAATGAAGAATTCAGAGCGACCAGCCGGCCGTAGAGTTCATTTTCAAACTGTTCATTGGTAGGTTGCGTGTCCATTCCGATCCAGCCGAAAACCGAGCCTTTATGATTTGCCAGTCCTTCAAGATCAATTACCTGTTGTCCGGCTTCTTTCAATTGCTTCAACCACCGCGATTTGCCGCTTCCGGTCAACCCTCCCAGCACAACCAGCGAGCCGGGATTTCCGAGTTGCTTTCGGATATATCTCCGGTAGGCCTGATATCCTCCTTTTAACAAACTTACCTGATAACCGGCAGTTTCAAAGAGCCAACCCATAGATTCACTTCTCATACCACCTCTCCAGCAGTGAACCAAAACCGGGCCGTGGGGTATTACAGACTCCAGTTTTTCAAGATACCTGATCATTTTCGGGCCCACCATCTCCAGTCCTTTACGAATAGCCGTATCTCTCCCCCGCTGTTTATAAAGAGTGCCAACTTCAGCCCGTTCGTTGTTTTCAAAAAGTGAAATATTGACAGCCCCGGGTATATGGCCCCGGGAAAATTCGGCAGGTGTTCTGACATCGACCACCGGTAATTGTGCCGCTTCTTTTAGAAAATTTTCCGGGTCAAGTTGATTCATAGCGGTTATTCCCGTTCGGATGCAGCAATAGTTATTTGTCCGGTACCGGTTTCAGTAAAACGGCCAATAGATGCTACTTCCGTGTTTCCTGCTGCTTTCATACGTTTGATATATAAATCCGCTTCTTTCCCGGGGAGAGCAATCAGTAAACCTCCGGAGGTTTGTGCATCACAAAGCATGGTCATCATGTTATCCGGCACATTTTGCGCCTCATTAATCCATGGTTTGAGGTATTCGATATTGCTTTTGGTTCCGCCGGGGATGATTCCAGAACCAATTAACTCCATCAATCCGGTAAGCAGCGGCACCTGTTGCGGGTCAATTGTCACATTCACGCGGCTGCTTCGTGACATTTCCAGCAGATGTCCCAACAACCCGAAACCGGTCACATCGGTACAGGCGTGCGGGGTAAAATCGAACAGCATTTCAGCTGCATTACGGTTCAACCGGCTCATGACCTCTATCAGGCGTTTTTGTTGATCCGTTGTCAGTATTCCTCTTTTGAGTGCGGTACTCATGACACCGGTTCCTACCGGTTTGGTTAAGATAACCTGATCACCCGGGCGGGCACCCCTGTTACTCCAGATCTTTTGAGGATGAACTTCACCCGTTACCACCATACCGTATTTAGGTTCGGTATCTTCGATGGTATGTCCGCCCAACACAGTAATTCCGGCTTCTCTGGCTTTATCATGTGCTCCCCTGAGGATCTCTTTCAACACCGAAAGATCCAGTCGTTTTACCGGAAACCCGACGATATTCAGTGCAAATAGCGGTCGGGCCCCCATTGCATAGATATCGCTCAGGGCGTTACTAGCCGCGATAGCCCCGAAATGATAGGGATCATCCACAATCGGTGTAAAAAAATCAACGGTTTTCACCAGGGCCAGATCATCACGAATTTTAAAAACCGCAGCATCGTCAGCGGTTTCAGGACCGATAAGAATGCGCGGATCATCTCCTGCGGGCAAATCCCGCAACACCTGCTCCAAGTCCTGCGGTCGCAGTTTACAGGCACATCCCAGACCGTGTGTAAAGTGTGTCAATTGAACAACTTCAACCCCGGACGGTTTTTCCCCTGAATCTCCCGCCAGGGTTTTAACAGCCTTCACGATCATACCGGTTGCTTTATCCACCTCTTCACGGGTGGTCATTTTACCCAGGGAGAACCTGACCGTCCCCATGGCAAATTCATCTTCAATTTGCATAGCCTGTAACACTGAAGAAGCGGTTACCTGATCGGCATGACAGGCGGCACCTGCCGAGGCAGCGAGCTGTTCCATGCTCCCCAGAAGAGTTTGTGCCTCGATGCCCGGGAAAGAGATACTCAGGGTATTGGGCAGCCGGTTTTCAGGATGTCCGTTAACCACGGCATCGGGTAATTTTTCCAGCAGTACAGATTGCAGGCGGTCTCTTAATGTTTTCATTCGCTCTGCATTTATTTCAATCTGTTCACCGGCTACTTCACAGGCTTTACCC
>JAGHDB010000195.1 GCA_021160155.1 Bacteroidales bacterium
AGATTGTCCTTATCTTTACAACCGATGAAAATACAAATCATTTATGATTTAATGTAATATGCAATTCTTTATTACAATAGGCTGGATCGGCAATATTATTCTCAGTTTGGGAGTAATTCCACAAGTAATTAAAACCTGGCGAACGCATAATGTCAGCAGTTTTAGTTGGATGTTTTTACTCAACTGGTGCATCGGGGTGATTCTGGTGTTCATTTACCTGTTGGCGCAGAATATCCATACCGGAGAATACCAGTGGTCTATGTGGGTTAACTATGCGATTAACATTGTAGGCACCATATACCTTGTCTTCGCCAAAATCCGGTACGGGCGAAAAACATGATTAATATTTATCCTCAGGGAATCAGGTACTAAATAAATTTTTCTCTCCGCTGAAGGTTCATCAGCCCGCCGAGAAAAGTCAGAATAATCCCCACCAGCAGAATGATCCGGTTATCATGAATCACCGATTTCCACGCTGTTTCACTTATATCGTCCGGCATTTTAAAGGGATTGAGGAAAATATTCCACTGGCTGTTCCTGACAATATCCCCCAAGATCAGAAAAAAGACCCCCACCAACACCATCACCACTGCAGTTCCGATACCATTACGAACAATTGTTGAGATAAAAAAAGCCAAAGCACCCATGAAAAAAACAGGGTAAATCAGTTGATAAGCCATATAGACCGGAGTGAAAGGATAAAGCGCCCAGCTACAGAAGACAGCCAGCGCCAGTAAAATTAAAAATACCACCAGAAAAATCAGCAACAACCTGAACATCCACACTTTGTAGCGGTAATCAGGTATCCCGAAAAGGATCTCAATAATCCGGTTATCTTCATCATTTTGTATACCAAAAACAGTAGGATAAAAGATCAGTAGCAATCCGGGAAACAGAATCAATTTATAAATGGTACTGGTTGAAACCGATACACCAGAAAAGAGGTTAATCATCATAACAAGGATGAAAAAGGCTATTGACGCCGACAAGAACCAGATGAATTTTCCTGCAAAAATAACTTTCAGGTTATACCGGATCATTTCCCATAACCACATCAAACGTTGTCCGATTTGTAACTTTTTCATTTAGACCTTTTTTTTAAGCATCCACAAATAAGCATCCTCCAATAAAGGTTGAACCGGAATAGCATCCGGTTTCGGAGGTTGATCTGCGAGCAGACGTACTCTGATTTTACTCCCTTCTCTCATGTGGTGAACGATTTTATATTGTTTACTCAGTTGATCAAATTCACCGGCATCCACCTCAATCTGCCAGACATTTCCTTCAGCCGTATGTGCCATCTCAACGGGAGTTCCGAGATACTTTAGTGCGCCACGGTCAAGTACAGCTACTTTGTTACACGAACTACTGATATCTTCAATGATATGAGTAGAAAAAATCACTACGCGGTCGCGTGAAAGTTCTACCAGGAGATTCCTGAAACGAATCCGTTCACGCGGATCCAGCCCGGCGGTGGGTTCATCCACTACCAGAATACGTGGAAGATGCAGCAAGATTTGTGCGATACCTATCCGTTGTTTCATTCCTCCGGAAAAACTGTTGATTTTCTGGTTCTTATGATCCAGCATATGTACGGCACCCAGCACATAATCCACCCGTTCGGATCTCACGTGATGATTATTCAATCCTTTGAGCATCCCCTGGTAATTCAAGAATTCGCCAGCTGTCATATTTTCATACATCCCAAACTCCTGCGGCAGATAACCAATCAACCCCTGAAGTTCTTCCCTTTTCTCCTGCGTATCTACTCCACTGATCCATATCTTTCCATAGCTTTGATCCAGGATACCGCAAATGATACGCATAAGTGTAGTTTTTCCGGCGCCATTCGGGCCGAGCAAACCAAACATTCCGTTGCCGATTTCCAGAGAAACCCCGGCCAGTGCTTTAAACGATTTTTTCTTCTTACCGATAACCGGGATAGATAAAACCAGCCGGTACCATCCCCTTCTCAGCCGGCCAAACTTTCCGGTAATCCTGTTGATATTGATCTTTTCACGGGTCAGTCGATTTGAAGTGGCATAGATAACCAGTGCCAGATACCAACCCACACCTATCAGAATTTCAAGTGCCAGGTTTTTCCAATGGGTATGCAGAATGATCAGATTAACTACCGGAAACCCCCAAAGAATCACTCCCGAAATCAATTTACTGACCCGTGAAGAAAAACGACCCCTAATATTCGTTTTTTGACGTTTTAAAAAGATTCCCAACGGTTTATAAACGGCAATCAGCGTAAAAAACACGCCGATCGAAAGCAGGAATCTCCAGAACTCTGCATTCAGGAAGAAATAAACAAAATAGATCAGGAATCCCAGCAGGGGGATTTGCCACAGCATTAGGTCGAGTTCTTTCAGTTTGGTATACTCCTTTTTCAATCCTTTTCGTTGTCTGATTGCCAGACCGGATTTCCATTCCCGAATAAACCGGTTATCTCGGTCATAAATTTTAACCAGGTTTTGAATCCGTATCAGGATCGGTTGGGTTTCAGGAATCACCTGCACGCTGGCTTTTCTTAAACTGGTGAGGATAAACCAGGTAGCTGCCGGAACACCAATCACTACCAATAAAAACTCAATCAGTTGCCAGATGAATGACTCCCCGGTAATAAATATCAATGCTCCAAGTCCGGTAATCAACAGATACATAATCAACTGAATGCTCCAATGACGGCTTTTGATCCAGTCCAACGCATTCTCTATCCCACTGTAAAAAGTAGCAATAAATACCAGGGTCAGCAGGGTACTGAGTGATAATCCGCCAATGACCGTAATGGCAAATGGCGCTCCGATCAGGCTGACATACTCCGACTTGCCCATAGCCAGCGGCATCATAGCTACTATAGTAGTTGCAGCAGTGATTAAAATAGGACGTATCCGTGCCAGTCCGGCCGTGATCAGGGCTCTGGAGCTTCTGAATCCACGCTTACGGAGTATATTCGTATAATCAATCAGGATAATCCCGTTATTGACCACTATTCCCAAGAGGATGATAAAACCGGTAAGCGTATTGGCATTGATTAGAGAATTTTTCGTAAATATCAGGGCTAAAAAAGCTCCTATTCCGGCCAAAGGAATAGAAAACATCAATACGACAGGGGTGATAAACGATTCAAAAACCGACGCCAGAATCATATAGATCAGGATAAAAGCTGCAGCGATCAGAAAATAAAAATCCTTAAACTGATTCTCTTCATGCACTACTTCTATGGCAATACCGGAGGGTATTTTCAGGGATCCCACAAGATCATCCACTTCAGTACGTGCAGCAGCCAGCAGGGTTTTAGAATTATTCGTTTCATTATCAAACCGGTAAGTGACTTCAATCTGTTTTTGTTGGTTGACCCGGTTGATTGAACCCTGACCATAGGCGAAAAATACATCAGCAAGGTCAAGCAATTCATGAGTACTTCCATCTGATGCCGGAACCTGCATAGTACGAAGGTCTTCCATGGTCCGGTAATTTTTTTCTTTCACCGTATCATATTTCAAAAGAATATCATACTCATCCACACCCTTTTTAAATTTTACACCGGCGGTAAATTCTGTCGGGAATGAAGAGAGTTCTGAAGTAATGGCATTCATAGACACATTACGTTCTCCCATCTCTCTGGTATTAAATGCCATGTGAACTTCAGGGCGATTGCTTTGCGCAGAAACCGAAGCTGACTGAACGGTTGAAAAGTCTTCAAGATAATTTTGCAGATCCTCAGCTACCGAACGCATCAGTTCAAAATTTTGTCCTTTAATCACTACTTTTTCCTGCTGCACACCAATACCGAGAAATTTTTCAAATCCTCCGCCGGCAGGAGCACCCATGCCTCCGCCACCACCTCTTCCCGAAAAACCGGAGTTGGCAGAAAACTGTTGAAATTCGACATCTGCCTGTTGGATGTCCCTCACACGGTTCATGATATCGGCTTTGATGTCAGCCAGACTTCTGCCTTTGACTTTCTCGTAATCTTTCACAAGAGTTATCCGAATGGTTGCTTCGGCCTCCTGTGTTTCAGTAGTCAGATCTTCGCGTTCTTCAATATCCATCAGCCGTTTTTCCATGGTCCGTATAACCTGGTCGGTGGCTTCGAGTGTGGTTCCTTCCGGGAGGGTAACAGAAAGACGCAATTCACGGGTTTCGGCTTCCTGCAAGGTATTGGTAGAAACAGCCATAGCCAGGAAAATAGAAACGAAGAAAAGCACCAGAGCTCCCACAATGGTTGCCGCAGGTTTTCGAATGCTGGCCTTAAGGATTAAGATATAACTCTGAATCAATCTGTTATGTATGGATATATGTTCGAAGATAACAGGTCGTCTGGATGATCTTCCCGACAGTATCCAATGAGTGAGCATAGGAATAAGCAAGAGGGCAACCAGTAAGGATACCAGCAGGGTGGATATTATTGAAATACCCACATTACTACCCAGGACTTTAACCAGAAAATTATCAGAGAAAAGAAACGGCAGGAAAACCGTCACGGTGGTCAGAGTGGCAGCTACAATTGAGCGCCACACCTCCCTGGTGCCTTGCATCACAGCCTCAGCCGGTTTTTTACCGAGTGAGGCATTACGATAGATATTTTCGAGCACCACCACACTATTATCCAACAGCATCCCGATAGCCAGAGCCATCCCTACGAGAGTCAAACTGTTGATGGTTATTCCGGTTGCATAAAAAAAGTTAAAAGCAGTATAAACCGAAATGGGGATTGCCAATGCAATACTCAAAACCAATCGAAGATTTTTCAGAAAAATCCAAAGAATAAAAATAGCCAGTAGTCCACCCAGTAGGGCCAGGTTGATAATCTGGCTGAGGTTTTTTTCCATGGTCTCCGCCATATTTTCCTGGATAACTATTTCGATACCGAGAGGACCCAGTTCTTCATTAAGGGTTTTAACCACTTTTTGCACCGAATGAGAGAGATCAATCAGGTTAACCTGAGAATCGGCAATCAGGTTCATAGTAACAGCTTCCAGGCCGTTTACCCTGGAATAGGAGGTTTCTTCTTTGACACCAAAATATACCGTGGCTATATCCCGCAATAAAACCGGCCCTTTTTCCCTAACCACCAGATTCTCAATCTCCCGGATATCATTATACTCCGCCAGTAAGTGTACGAAATAGCGCTGGTCTCCACGAAATGCAGTTCCTACAAAGGTTCTGTCAAGCGCACTGCTTGAAATAGCATTTCTAACCTGGTAAGGGGTAATGCCATAGGCTTCACATGCTGCATTATTTAGTGTTACTTCGATGGTTTTCTCCTGTCCGCCATACACATCAACAGCCGCTATACCATCAATATTTTCTATACGGTTTATGATTTTTTCATCGGTAAGTTGTCGTACCCGGTTAGCTCCTCCGGTACCTCTGACTTCAAGTGCCATTACCTGGCTTGAGAGTGCCTGAATATCAACTTTGGTCACAGTAATTCTAAACTCTTCAGGCAGTGAAGAAACAATTTCGTTAATCCGTTCCTGCAATTTCAATTCTGCTATCTTCAGATCCACATTAGGCCGGTAGGAAACATAAATAACCCCTCTCTGTTGTGACGAGGTAGAGGTCAACTCATCGATTCCTTCCAACCCGCCAACAGCACCTTCCAAAGGGATTACGCCCTGTTTTTCCATATAGCCGGCATCCACAGGAAGAGAAGAGTTGATCTGTATTACGAGATAAGGTGATTCGGCATTCGGCACCAATTCAACGGAAAGTTGTTTATAGGAGACATATCCCAACAGCGTTAAACCGATGAAGATCATCCCGATGAGTGTTTTGCGTGTTATGACTATCCTCATCCCGGTGCCTCCTTACTGGTTTTGGGTTTTTACGGGAAATAACCGCTCTTTGATCTGATCCAACAGTTCATATACGCATGGTATCACGATCAGAGTCAGCAGGGTACTGGTCACCAGACCTCCGATCACGGCAAGTGCCATCGGAGATCTCAGCGAAGCACTTTCACCAAATCCGAAAGTCAGGGGGAGCAGGGCCAGGATGGTAGTCAGACTGGTCATCAGGATGGGTCGGATACGTTGATGGCCGGCTTCAAGAATGGCCTCTCTCCGGGAGAGCCCTGCCTGTCTCATCCGTATTATGGCATCCACCAGTATGATTGAGTCGTTGACCGCAATTCCGGCCAACATGATCAAACCTATATAGGCCATAATATTGAAAGTATGCCCCAGGAGAAAAAAGAGTAAAATAGTACCCACGGCAGCCAGCGGCACAGTAAGAATGATAGTAAAAGGATGGATAAGCGATTCAAATTGGGCAGCCATAACCATATACACCAGGATCAGGGAAAGGATCAGCGCAAAGCCAAGGCTCTTCATCGATTCTTTCCGTTTTTGTTCTTCGCCTGCCTGGCGGATTTTATACCCCGGAGCAAGTGGTATTTGTTCTAATTTTTGATTCAATTCAGTTATTACCCGGTCAAAAGGTTTTCCTTTGTTCAATTGGGCCGATACCTGGCTTACACGATTTTGGTTGGTACGAAGAATCTCTTTCGGAGCTACGCTCTCACGGATAGTTGCCACATCAGCCAAACGCAAATGGCTGGCTCCCGAACGCAATTCAATATCCTCCAGCTGGGCTATCTGCACATCCGGAAGTTTCAGGCGGATATCAGTCATCTCTCCCTGATAGTCAAATGCTCCGGCCAAAGTACCAGCCAGCACGTCACTAATCTGACTGGCAATCTGGTTCACGGTCATATTATAAATCCCAGCACGGTAACGGTCAATAACGATTTCGATTTCGGGAGCACCCTGCTGGATAGAAGTTTCTACATTGAAAAGATCCCGGTCATTACGCATCACTTTCTCAACCTGTCCCGTCACCCGGTTAATTTCACCAAAGTCTTCTCCAACAACTTCAACCACTACAGGAGCCTGATCGGTACCCATGATGGTTTCAAGGGCAGTTTCATCCTGAATAAAATTAATTTCCACATCGGGCATAGACTTAAAAATTTTACCCAATCGTGTAATCAGGGTCTCGGTAGATTGTTCCGGCTTTTTTTTAAGTAATATCTTGATGGATGCAGTATTTTCATTCTCAAATACCGACTGCTGTGTCCCGGTTGTCGTGGAAGGCCCCACCCGTGTATAAATATTCGCCAGGTCGTTTCCAAGCACATCACGGATCATTTGTTCGATCGTGCGTACTGCCTGCTCGGTTCGTTCAAGTTGGGTTCCCTCGGCCAGTCTTACTTCAACGGTAAATTCGCGGGCTTCGGTTTTAGGCATGAACTCACTGCCAATTTTGGGGATCAGCAGTAAGGAGCCGGCAACCAACAAAATAGCTCCCGCGATATAAATCCATTTGGCATTTAATATCTTTTTCAGGATTCCCGGATACCAGTGAAATCCGATCGCTTTTTCTTCACGTTCAATATTCCCGGGTTTAATAAATCTGGAATAAAGCATGGGAATCACCAGTATCGCCACCACTAATGAGCTCAGCAACGAAAACGTTACAGTCCATGCCTGATCTTTGAATAGTGCTCCCGAAGCTCCATGGAGATAAACGATGGGCAGAAAAACCACGATAGTAGTCAGGGTAGATGCGGTTATGGCGCCTCCCACTTCAGCAGTACCCTGAATGGCAGCCTGGCGCACGGAGAGCCCTTTTTGCATATTTCTGAATATATTCTCCATGACCACGATGGCATTATCAACCAGCATTCCCGCTCCCAGGGCCAGTCCCCCCAGCGTCATAATATTAATAGAGAGGTGGTTGAAATACATCAGATTAAATGTGGCCACAATTGAAACCGGTATCGCCAGACTGGCGATCAGGGTAGCACCAATCCGCCTCAGAAACAAGAACAACACAAAAACTGCAAGTAAAATACCCAGCAAAGCGTTTTGTTCTACCTCATTAATTGAAGAAGAAATGAATTCTCCCTGATTCTGAATCACTTGTAGCGAGTAACCGGGTAATGCTTTTTGAATGCCCTCAAAACTTTTTGAGAGCTCTTTTACCGCTTTGACCGTATTAAATTTCGGTTCTTTATAAATAGCCAGACCAATTGCTCTTTCACCATTAATGCGCACAATATTCACCGGCCTTTTATTCTGAAAACTGACTTTAGCCACATCCTTCAGAAATACCGGGACTTTTTTTGATGATGCATCCCCAGCTGTTTCATTGCGAAAACCCACAATCAGATTCTGAATATCTTCTATCCCCTCAAAAACACTGACTCCTTTAATGATATATTGCGTACCCATCTCCACAATCGAACCTCCGGAAACATTTCGGTTGTAATTTTGTATCTGGGATGTGATGTCACCGGTTGAGACTCCAAAAGCATTCAGTAAATAAGGATTGGTTTCGATCAATACCTCTTTCTCCTCCTGACCTTCAAGCTGGACATCCGCCACTCCCTCAAGTCTGACCAGCTCATTTCTGATGTAATTTTCAGCCACCAGGCGCAAGTCATTCATATTAGTCAGGGATTCATGTTTAAGGCCCACCAGCATCACCGGTGATTCGTTGGGATCATGCTGTGTAATCTGCAGATCATCCAAATCACTGTTCTGATTATAGGAACCCAGTGCTTTCTGTATTTCAAGAAAAGCCTCGTCCATATCTTTTTTCCATGAATAATCGATGGTAATCTGGGCTGTACCCACACGGGTTACCGATGATACACCTGTAACATCGCTTTGCCTGATACAAATTGATTCAATAGGATCTACAAACTGTTTTTCGATCTCCTCAGGAGGTCGTTCGCCCGCGGAGAGCTCAACATAAATCCTGGGATTATTCATTTCCGGGAAGAGGTCTGTGCCCAGTTTCCTGAATGATATATATCCCAGCAGGAGTACAGCCAGGATAAACATGGTCACTGTAACGGGGTAGTTAACCGCAAACTTTGTGATGTTTTTCATGCCGTAAATTGTTTACGCCTATTGGATGATCTTCACTTTGGTACGGTTACTTAATGTTTCAAAACCTTTTGAAACCACCCGGTCATTCAAACGGAGACCCTCCGTCACTTCAACAAATCCGGGGTTTTCAAGACCGGTTTTAATCACTCGTTCATAAGCCGTATTACGATCAATTACAAATACGGTTTTCCCACGCTGGCGTGAAAGAATCATATCTTTCGGAATCACAATGACCCCCTCTTTTTTCTGGGTGACAATCTGAGCTTTTATGTAACTCCCGGGCCTAAGTTTCAAATTATTATTGCTGATGGTGAGAATTCCCTTGAAGTTACGGGTATCCGGACTAATAGCCGGGGATAACTGACTGATAATTCCGGATAAAGTGTCCTCCGGGAGGGCATAGTTAAATACTCTGACCGGTTGATTGACTTTGATTTTGGCGAGGTTCTTTTCAGGAAGCTGAAATTCCATATACAATTTTCTGTAATCCATTATTTTAGCTACAATAGTACCCGTATTGACCCGGTTGGCCTCAGTGAAGTAAGGAATATCCACAATAACCCCGTCAAAAGG
>JAGHDB010000157.1 GCA_021160155.1 Bacteroidales bacterium
AAGTACTCCAAAACGGATCCAAATTTGGTTTAACGGCTTCATTAATCAAACAATTTAACTCCTGGTTTGCCATTCAGATTCAATACGGAATAGGGAGCCTCTACAGTTTGAAAACAGCAGCAAACACCACACTGCAAACAGAAATGAGCGGATCTATTTCAGAGTTTGGGCTTGCCGGCCGGTTTGATCCGCTTCCTTTATTTTTATCGGGTAAAGAACCCTTAAAAATCTCACCTTATATCACTCTTGGAGTATCTACACTCGGATACCGGAGTGTAAGACGTGATTTTACCACGCACAATATCTATAATCCGGCTATCGGTTATAAAGCTGACGGTGTTACCAAAGCTCCTCGTGAAAATGCACTGGCCATTCCAATGGGATTGGGACTGTCCTACCGGATCACACCAAAATTGGCCGTCGAAGGAGATTATGCCATACGCCTGACCAATACGGATTTGCTGGATGCACTGGTAGGAAACACCAACATCAATGATTTCTACTCTTTCACTACTCTTGGATTAAGGTATTATTTCGACCAGAACAGTGCTCCCGCCCGAAGAACCAATCGAAGTGTTGCCCGAAAAGTTCCGTTGACCCGTAACAAAAGCAGAAAATCATCTGCCGGATTAGCCGACAATCTGCCTTTGACCAATATTTTTGTTGAGTCTAAAATCCCCGAAAATGTTTCTAACGGCAGAATATTTGAAGTTCTCCTTAGAATCAATAAAGGAACATACAAAGGCCCCGGTAAACTGATACAGACTTACCCCCGGGGATTCACTGCAATGGAATCACAAGGTAGTTACGCAAAGTTTTCATTCACCAACCATAATGCCATTATTAATTGGGACCAAATGCCTGCGGATTCTGTAGTAACCTATACGTATCATGTCCGTGTAGGTGAAACTGCTTCGGGTAACCAAACTATTGCAGGGCGATTTGAATACCAGCAACCGGATGGCCAGAAAGTAAACCGGTTTAATAACTACATTTTCGTTGAGAATAAATTAGAAGACCAAATGGACCAGAGAGTCAAAGCCATTCTGGGTGAAGATAGCAAAACACCGGTAAAAAAGGTCAACACAAATGTCACAATTAACGAAGGGGACCAATATAATGCCAGAATCGATGATATTCTGAAACAGTATAGTAGTGGCGAACAAACCAAAACAAATGTAACCAACACCAATGTGGTTAAATATCAACCGGTTCAGGGTGTAGAATACAAGATCCAGGTAGGCGCTTTCCGCGATAAGAGCCAGGGTGGAACACGCCTTGCCAGAAAGTATGGTATTACCGAATCACTATCCGAAGAATATACAAACGGTTGGTACAAATATACCGTCGGATCATTTCGCTCATACAATGAAGCAGTACGGTTCAGAAACTCTTTTATTAATAAAACCAAACTCTGGTCTGCTTTTATTGTGGCATATAAAAATGGCAAACGGTTGCCCAGGATAAGTGATGCCGTTAAATAATGTTCCCAGTACACTGGAATTCTTTCGTCTGGCAATCGGGCCAGGTCTTGACCTGACCACAGGTGCCATTGAAATCGGCAACGGTTTCAGAGCTCTGCTGTTACAAACCAACTATTCAACACAATACCGGATCCTGATTGAACTGACCGGCCAGTTTGCCATTTGTGGTCGGAGTTTTCATTCTGATCAAGCCGTTATCGCAGGCTTGGGAGGTTATCTTCTGGGAGAAACACCCGGTCAATTAAGTGCATTCTACAATAAAATTAAAGCAAAAGGCGGATTTGCCTACCTGACTGATTTTTGGCCGTTTAATCCTGAATCGGACCTGGTTTTTAAAAACCCGGATGAGGAGTCATCAGAAGATAACCTGATTCGTTTTCATCTGGTTGACCGGGATAACAAACCCGTTTTCCAAGCTGAGTATCATTGTGATTATTTGGGAAGAATCACCGGTCCGGGTATTCCGGTTACCGGGCAAGGTGATCCGGATCTGAATACTTTTGCACAAGTTGAAAAAATAATCACTGAAGAACAAATATCACTGACTGAGTACATTAAAACAATAGAGAGCCGCCGTTTGGGAGTTTCATCAGAACAGATCCATGAACGTGTCACCAAGACCTGGAAAATCATGCAGCACTCCATTACTCATGGCTTAGAAACCCAAAGCAAGCCAGGAGAAAAAAACCAGAGAAAGGCCGGACTGATGTTTCAGGAATACCGAAAAAACCTTGCACAATCTCCGGCTCTTGCCAACGAATCATCCCGGATGGCAATCTATGCACAGGCTGTTTCAGAAGAGATGACGGATCAGCAACTGATCATTACTGCCCCAACCTGCCTGGGTGCAGGAATACTTCCGGCTGTACTAAAAGTTTTTCAGGAACAATTTTTATTCCCCGACGAGAAGATCGTCAACAGTCTGTTGGTCGCAGGATTTGCCGGAACTATAATCAATCATTGGACCGGCAGTCAACACACACGGCGTATCTCACGTGAATTAACTGCTTCAGTGGTTCTGGCAACGGCAGCTGTTCATTACCTGCTGGGTGACTCCTTCAAAACCATCGAAAGAGGAATCTCCATGGCATTGAATTCATTCCCGGATGCTGAAATAAACTGTAATCAATGGGACGAATCATGGGTAATCAGCCAAAATGCATTACGTGCCCCCCTGGTACCCGCCCTGGTACACAGGAACAGGTTGCTTCCTGAAAACAGCCAACCAATACCTCGCGATGAACCAACCGGTTAGAAACAATAATCCCTACCACTACCGGTCACTCCAGTCGCCATTAATCACACTCCAATCCTGCCCAAAATATCCCGCCAGGAGAATACCGGATAAACCACGCTCCAACATCTCTGATGATACTACCATCAAATCAGGGAAACCACTGCCGGAAGTAAAATAGCGATTGGGCCAAACTGCCCCCATACCCCTGGATCCAGTTCCCGCAATTACACCAACCGACCGATTAGATGTCCCTTTTCTTGGATAAATAAAATAGACCCCCAGGTTATCAGCCCGGTACACACGGGTACCCACACGTACTTGTTTGCGGTCGATCTGAACCGGACAAGTATCTAAAAGTATCCGGTATGCGCTGTTAGTCTCAGCATTTCCATATAAAATGATGTTGCAATCAGGATTATCGGCAGGTACAAAATCCCGGTCAGCTATTACATCAACCGAGCCATTGCCACGATACCAGAAAGTCTCGGCATCGAACCTTGCTTTATCAAAAGCCCACTTGTTTTCATCCCTATTACCGGTTGTACCATATACAAAAACCATATGATGCCTGAATGCATCTTTGAAACCTCCACCACGAACCGGACTTTTTTCCCACAATGGTATTTTGCCGACTCTGACCCATTGCTCCCCCTCATTCCTGAACCAAATAGGACTACTTCCCGTATTAATCTGAAATTCAGTACTGTCGATCTGACAATTAATGACTGTACCTTTCGCGAAATGATCTGTTCTAATCATCAACAGTGCTGTATTTTTTGTCTCTATTCCTATCTTATGATCACCCATATCCTGAGTC
>JAGHDB010000409.1 GCA_021160155.1 Bacteroidales bacterium
ATTAGAAGATTTTCTGAATAAGACGGGTCAAACCACCTGATGGTTTTTAGCAGTAGCCTTTTTCTGCTGGTATTTCTACCACTGTTCATTCTTGCCTACTATGTTTCAGGCAGGAAACACAGAAACCTGGTCTCTCTGGTTGCCAGTATTCTTTTCTACATGTGGGGAGGTCCCTGGTTCATATTTATTGTACTGGCCTCAATTTGGATAGACTTTCAGATTGTCAGGGAGATGGCTGCCCGGCAGGGTCGTTTCAGGAGGTATTTTCTTGCGGCGTCGGTCGTGCTTAATGTAGGTCTCCTGGTCTATTTTAAATACGCCAATTTTTTAGTTGACAACTTCAATGAGTTGTTAACCTCCTGGGGTATGAATGCAGTACATTGGACCCGTGTGGCTCTGCCTATCGGTATTTCATTTTTTACTTTTCAGAAGATCAGCTACAGCGTGGATGTGTTTCGTCGAAAACATGGTCCGCTCCAAAGAGTTCGAGATTATGCCCTCTATATCCTGTTGTTCCCCCAACTCATTGCGGGCCCGATTGTCAGGTATCATGAAATAGCAGATCAATTGATTGATCGCAGTCAGCAGGAGACTGCCGAGAACCGGATGATGGGTTTATTCCGTTTTATTCTCGGATTGTCTAAAAAGGTACTGATAGCTAATGTTTTAGGAGAGCAGGTGGATCTTATTTTTGCGACTGATCCGGCTCGCCTGAGTACTCCGCTGGCCTGGTTGGGTGTGGTAGCTTACTCTTTTCAGATTTACTATGATTTTTCGGGATATTCGGATATGGCCATTGGTATCGGAAGAATGATCGGATTCAGATTTCCCGAGAACTTTAATAATCCTTACATTTCACGTAATATTACTGAATTCTGGCGCCGGTGGCATATCACCCTGAGCCGGTGGATGAAAGACTACCTGTACATTCCGCTTGGGGGTAACAGGGTCAAAACGCGCTTCAGGCTTTATATTAATCTGTGGGTAGTTTTTCTGATATCCGGATTATGGCATGGAGCAGCCTGGAATTTTGTGATCTGGGGTGCCTTTCATGGTTTTTTTCTGATTTTTGACCGGTTATTTCTTATCCGTTTGACTGACAAGATTGGGAAAATCCCGTCTGTGTTACTGACCTATTTGATCACTTTGATCGGCTGGGTGCTGTTCAGGGCGGCCTCCCTCAGGGATGCCTGGGCATATCTGCATACGATGTTTTCATTCAGGGGTACCGAATTACCCTCCGGGATAACACCTCATTTTTGGTTTTTTATGATAACTGCTGGGTTCTTTGCATTTTTTGCACTGGTTCCGGGTGTGGAGCAGTGGCAGGTGACACAACTTGAAGGGCCTTACCGGTTCAAAAAAGTTTTGTGGGTAACCCCCGTCTTCTTGCTCTTGTTGCTTTATTGCATGGGTTCGATTACCTCATCCGGTTTTAATCCTTTTATCTATTTCAGATTTTAATTATGGATCATTCTTTTCGTAAATTTCTGTTTATTCTTTTCTGGGCAATATTGATACTGCCTTTGATTGAGATGAACAGCCGGGTAATACCGGTGAAGAATTTACGGGGAGCAGGGGATCCGGTAAACTATCCGGCATTTACTTTTTCAACCTGGTTTAAAGGAGATTTTCAGCGAAAGTTTAACCAGGCTGTTGAGGAGCATCTCGGATTCAGGCCCTGGCTGATACGATACCGCAATCAGATTGATTATAGCCTGTTACATACTGCCCATGCTTCAGGAGTAGTAGTAGGCAGGAGAAATTATCTGTTTGAAAAGGATTACCTGAGAGCTTTTCAGGGGGGTGACTTTTTAGGATCCCGTTTTTGGGATGAGAAATTCAGAAGGCTGAGAATGGTCAGCGATACGCTGAGACAAATGGGGAAACAGCTTATAGTGGTGCTGGAGCCTGGAAAAGCCTCTTTCTTTCCTGAATATATCCCCCGTCGATATCCGGTATCTAAACATCCTGCTGCCAATTACCGGTCGATTATCCGCGAAGCGAAAGAAAACGGGATTCCTCTACTGGATTTGAATCATTATTTTACCTCCCTGAAATTGCATATTCCCTATCCGTTATTCCCCAAAGGTGGAATTCACTGGTCGGTAGCCGGCATGCTGACCTGTGTGGATACCCTGGCCGGATTTTTACGATGTCAGACCGGTTTTCCCATTCCCGACCTGGTAATTGATCATTATGAATTCACACATCATTTGCAGGATACGGATGATGACCTGGCCAGGATTATGAACCTGATCTGGCAGCCGGCACATCCGCCTATGGCTTATCCCGCTTATCATTTTAAAGATGGAGACACGTTGAAACGTCCCAGGGTATTGGTCATTTCAGACAGTTTTTACTTCAATATCCTGAATGCGGGACTGACAAAGAAACTATTTGCCAATGAGGCATTCTGGTATTACAATAAGACGGTTTATCCGGACAGCTGGACGGAGCCAAAATATACCTCTTCCATAAATCTCCGGGAGGAGATCCATCAGACGGATTTGATTGTATTGATGGTTACGGAGCGTTTTTATTACAAATTCGACTGGGAGCTCACTGATCAGTTATATACTCTGTATTATCCTGATGGTGAACGGAATTATTTATATGATTATTACAGAATGATCATCCGGAATTATGTCTGGTTTGATGACGTATACGCTGAAGCTGAGATTATGGGTGTTTCCATGGAAGAACGTTTGACGGCTCATGCAGGGTATCAGTTCTGGGTAGATGATCAGAAAAATCCGTTCCCCAGGGACCGGGCGTATTACCGGATGAAGATTCTGACCGATCCGGATTGGATGAATCAAATCAGGGAAAAAGCAAAAGCCGGAGGATTTACCATTGAGGAGCAGGTTGAACGGGATGCCGGCTGGATGGTAAATCAGGGCTTATGATATCCCGGTTTACCGAGTAAACGGAACATATTATTCTTATAGGCTTCAACGCCGGGTTGATTAAAGGGGTTGACACCCAACAGATATCCGCTGATCCCGCAACTTTTTTCAAAGAAATAGAGCAATTGGCCCAGGTGAAAAGCATCACCCGGTCCGGCTGATAAACTGATTACCGGTACGCCACCTTCATGATGGGCCATCATAGTGGCCTGAGCGGCAACTTCATTCACCTCATCGAGATGCCGGCCGGCGAGGTAATTCAGTTGATCGGTATCGCCGGGTTCATCATGAATGAGAATTCCGTTTGACGGGGCATCAAAGCGGACCACGGTTTCAAAAAGATGCCTCGGGCCCTGTTGAATATATTGACCCATAGAGTGCAGATCGGTAGTCAGATCCACACCGGCGGGAAATATTCCTTTTCCGTCTTTACCTTCACTTTCACCGAATAGTTGTTTCCACCATTCGCCGAAATAGTGCAAAGAGGGATCAAAATTGGCCAGTACTTCAATCAGTTTCCCTTTTTGAAGAAGCAGGTTCCGGGCAGCTGCATACAGAGCCGGCGGGTTTTCAGTAAAAGGTGTTTCAGGTGTGCTGTGCTGTGCGGCATAGAGGGCGCCCTGCAGCAGCGAACCGGCATCAATGCCTGCCATCAGGATGGGGATTATTCCCACGGGTGTGAACACCGAGTATCGTCCACCCACATTATCGGGGATTATAAATGTTTGGTAACCGGTCCGGCCGGCCTGTTTGCGCAGGGCTCCCTTGTGGGCATCGGTTATGGCAATAATACGATGTTTCAATTGGCTGCGACCGAATTGATTCTCCATTTGATCTTTTAATACCCTGAATGCGATGGCGGGTTCGGTGGTAGTGCCTGATTTTGAAATTACGACCAGGCCCCAGTTGTGATGGGAAAGTTTATCGACCAGTGTTTGCAGGTAGGATCCCGAAAGATGATGACCGGCAAATAATATTTGCGGATGACCGGTGTGCATGGGGAGAGAGCCCGGGAGTGCTTCTATAACTGCACGTGCGCCAAGATAGGAACCTCCGATGCCCACTACTACGATCGTATCCAAAGGACCGGCAAATTGAAGTGCTGCCTCTTTCCACAGAGGAAGTTGCTGCAGTGCCTCTTCGGGAAGGTTAATCCATCCTAAAAAATCATTACCCAGTCCGGTTTGGTTATGTAAAAGTTGCATGGCTTCGCCGGCCGGCTTTTCCCATGAAGCCAAAGTCTCTTCAGAGATCCATGGGGAGGCCATGGAGAAATCCGGTTTAATCAGTTTTTTCATTCGGATTGAGCATCTTTAGAGGTGGATTTTTCAGGACGCATCTGAGGGAAAAAGATCACATCCTGAATGGAGTGTGCATCGGTCATGATCATGGTAAGCCGGTCAATACCGATACCCAATCCGGAGGTAGGAGGCATTCCGTATTCCATTGCACGTAAAAAATCTTCATCAAGCACCATCGCCTCTTCGTCGCCCCGCCGGGCCAGAAGTAGTTGTTGTTCAAACCGTTCACGCTGATCCAGCGGATCATTCAACTCTGAATAAGCATTACAGATCTCTTTCCCGTTGCAGATGGCTTCAAATCGTTCAACGAGCCCGGGTTGACTTCTGTGTTTTTTTGCCAGGGGTGACATCTCCACGGGATAATCGGTGATAAAAGTTGGCTGAATCAGGTTTGGTTCGCACAACTCACCGAAAAGTTCATCGATCAATTTCCCTTTACCCATTGAAGGATCGGTTTCAAGGTTTAGTTTTGTACAGGTTTCGCGCAATTGCGTTTCATCCATACCGCTGATATCGATCCCGGTAAAGTGCCGGATTGCTTCAAACATGGAAAACCTTTTCCATGGCCGTTTAAAATCAATGGTTTGATCGCCTACTTTTATTTTTGTTGATCCGTGCAGGTCAAGGGCAATCTGTTCTATCATCTCTTCAACCGTTTCCATCATCCAGAAATAATCTTTATATGCTACATAGAGCTCCATCTGAGTGAATTCGGGATTATGAAAACGATCCATCCCCTCATTTCTGAAATCTTTGGCAAATTCAAAGACTCCGTCAAATCCACCGACAATCAAACGTTTCAGGTACAATTCATCGGCAATTCTTAAAAATAGAGGGATATCGAGTGAATTGTGGTATGTTTTGAAAGGTTTGGCTGCTGCACCTCCATGAATAGGTTGTAAAACAGGGGTTTCCACTTCAAGGTATCCTCTTTTTTCAAGGAAGTGACGCATGGATGAGACCAGTTTGGATCGCTTGACGAAAGTTTCTTTAACCTGCGGATTTACAATCAGATCCAGATAACGTTGGCGATAGCGCTGATCCGGATCATGAAAAGCATCATATTGTACTCCTTCCTTTTCTTTGACTACCGGCAAGGGCTTGATTGATTTTGAGAGCAGGGAGAGTTCTTTTACCTGTACAGAGATTTCACCCACCCGGGTTATGAATACAAAACCCCTGACGCCAATGATATCACCTATATCAAGCAATTTTTTAAAGAGGGTGTTGTACACTGTTTTATCCTCTCCCGGACAGAGTTCGTCCCGGTTCAGATATAACTGGATTCTTCCGGCGGAATCCTGCAGCTCTGCAAACGAAGCTTTCCCCATAATACGGCGACTCATCAAACGCCCGGCGATACATACATCCTGGAAATTTTTCTCTCCCGCTTTGAAATTGTTTTTTATTTCAACCGAAGAGGTGTTGATTTCAAATCTGGCGGCCGGATAAGGATTTATACCCAACTCTCTGATTTGTTGAAGTGCTTGTCTTCTAATTAGTTCCTGTTCACTTAATGCTGCCATGTAGTGTGGATTTTCGTGTGGCAAAGATACTCCTTGGCATTCATTATTCAAAGAGCTAAAATTTACCTATCTTTAAATCTTTTCGTCATTTATTCAGACGGATGGGAAAATTATGGACCATATTACCTGAACCCAACGCGGTATTAGTTGAGAGTTTGGCTGAAGAACTGAATATAAGCAGGAATTTAGCTGTCTTGCTGGTACAGCGTGGTATTAAGGATTTTGAAGATGCCCGGCACTTTTTCAGGCCTCAGCTGGAGGGATTGCATAATCCATTCTTGATGAAAGATATGGATCTGGCAATTGACCGCATCTCTCTGGCTATACAGAACGGCGAAAAAGTATTGATATACGGTGATTATGATGTGGATGGTACTACTTCCGTTGCTTTGATGTATTCTTTTTTTCGTGCCCGGTTTAAAGAGATCGGGTATTATATCCCCGATCGTTATTCAGAGGGATATGGTATTTCATTTCAGGGTATTGATTTTGCGGCAGAAAAGGGATTTGATCTGGTTATTGCATTGGATTGCGGCATCAAGGCGATTGACAGGATGGAGTATGCCCGTAAAAAGGGTGTTGATTTTATCATTTGTGATCATCATTTTCCCGGGGATAAACTGCCGGATGCTTATGCTATTTTGGATCCCAAACGCCCGGATTGTGAATATCCCTACAAAGAGTTGTCAGGTTGTGGTGTGGGTTTTAAATTACTCCAGGGTTTTTGCCTGAAAAATGGCATTCCGTTTGCTCAAATAGCTGAATACCTTGATTTAGTAGGTGTGAGTATTGCTGCAGATCTGGTCCCGATGACCGGCGAGAACCGGATATTGGCTTTTCATGGTTTGAAAAAACTTAATGAGCGGCCGGTACCCGGACTGAAAACGCTGATTGATCTGGCAAATTGTGAACCCGGACGGATCTCAATGTCTGATGTGGTATTCAAAATCAGTCCGAGGTTAAATGCTGCCGGAAGAATCTCCTCAGGTGAAAGCTCTGTGGAACTGTTAATCACAGAAGACCAGAATGCAGCACTTAAACTGGGGGCACAGATTGACTCATTTAATGATTACAGAAAAAACATTGACGGGCAGATTACAGAGACGGCACTTAATATGGTTGAAGAACATGAGATTCATAAGCATCACAAAACCACTGTAGTATATCATCCCGATTGGCATAAAGGAGTAGTAGGTATCGTAGCGTCACGATTGATAGAAAAATTTTACCGGCCTACGGTGGTATTAACCCGGTCAAATAATATGGCTACCGGTTCAGCCCGGTCTGTCGATAGTTATGATCTCTACCAGGCGATCAATGCATGCAGTGATCTGCTCGAGAGTTTCGGGGGGCATAAATATGCTGCAGGTCTCAGTCTTCCGCTTGATAACCTTGAAGCATTTACAAAACGGTTTGAAGAAGTAGTGGCTGCAACGATAACGGATGAACAACTAATCCCTCAGATAGTAGTTGATGAAGAGATTGCACCACAGGATATTACGCAGAAATTTTTCAAAGTTCTCAGACAGTTTGAACCTTTTGGGCCTGAAAATCAAGCGCCTGTATTTATTTGTCGTAATTTGAAGGATACCGGTAAAAGCAGGCAGGTTGGCCGCACCTGGGAACATCTTAAACTAAGTATGACAACTACAACCGGGCCAAGGAAGAACCTGGAGGGTATTGCGTTTAATATGGGGCAGGTATTCAACGAGATACATTCCGGGAAACTTTTTGATATTGCCTTTACTGTTGAAGAGAATAATTTCAGAGGAGTAACCAATCTGCAGTTAATGATACGGGACATTAAGATTAATCCGTAAAAAAATGGATGCGATCTTCTGGTGTTGGGTTTTAAGTGCTATTTTTGAGAAGTATCCGGAACTATTAATAAAATACATAAGTTGTTGATTCACATGGGGAAAGTAATTGCAATTGCCAATCAAAAGGGAGGTGTTGGTAAAACTACCACGGCGATTAATTTAGCCGCGAGTCTGGCTGTTCTTGAACGGAAAGTTCTGCTGATCGATTCTGATCCTCAGGCAAATGCCACGTCAGGTGCAGGTTTTGATGTTCGAAATATCAAAACAAGTCTATATGAATGCTTGATAGACGATGTGGATGCAAAAAACATTATCCTTCAAACTGAAGTGCCGAATTTTGAACTGCTTCCTTCAAATATTGACCTGGTAGGAGCGGAGATAGAGATTCTTCATTTGCCCAACAGAGAAAAATTGATGGACAAAGTGATCAAACAGGTAAAGGATAATTATGATTTTGTGCTGATCGATTGTTCTCCTTCGTTAGGATTACTTACTGTAAACG
>JAGHDB010000088.1 GCA_021160155.1 Bacteroidales bacterium
GCCATAACCGCCGCCTCTTTTATTATTGGTAAAAAAGGATATTATTCAATGAAAGATTTGTTTGACTGACCTTAACAACTATGAGAATACTCTGGTTGATTTTAGCTACGCTGATATTGGGGTTACTTACCTGGTTTACGGGACAAATGGTTATTCTGATCCTCGAACTGGCAGTAATCGACCTTTTTGTTACACGCAGGATCAACTGGTTTTTTTGGTTGAAAAAAGATTATCCCCGGATTCCATCCTGGATACAGATCATTGTTTGGATTCTACTTTCTGCCTGGGTAGTCCGAATCTTTATGATCGACAATTATACTGAGATGGCTTCTTCAATGAAACCGGTTATTTTAAAAGGTGATAACGTTTTAGTATCGAAGATCACTTTTGGCCCTCGTATGCCGGTCACTCCCGTCAACATTCCCCTGGCTCATCATTACTTTCCTTTTAGTCGTTGTCGCCCGAGTTACCTTAAAAGTATTGAACTTCCGTATACCCGCCTCCGGGCTGCCCGTTCTGTTCGAAGAGGCGATCTTCTTGTATACAATTTCCCTGAAGGAGATACTGCTTTATGTGGTGTGGAAACGGTATCATACTATGCCCTGAAAAGAACCAAGCTACAACAGGGGGATTCGATTAAAATGAAGAACACGCAATACCGTCCTGTTGACCGAAGGGAAGTTGAATTCAGCCGTTGTGCGGCTCTCCCGGGTGACACGATACAAATTTCAATGGGTAAAGTCACGATTAACAACGTTTCCAGGGAACCCGATGAAGAGATTAGTTTTGATTATCTTGTAGAGGTTGAGAACCGTCAACTACCTGAAGTCTTTTTAAGAAAACTCGGACTGGAGCAATCCGAGATACAAATATATCCCGGTCTGGGCTATTCCATGCCCTTGCGAAGCAAACAACTCCCGCTGATCCGTCAAAGGCCTGAAGTACTGGCTTACCACCCAAATATTTTACCGCCTGACCAACCCGATTTCAATATTTTTCCTCATCATCCACATTATTTATGGAATAGGGATAACTTTGGTCCGTTAATTGTACCGCGACAGGGAGATTCTGTCAGGTTAACTCTGGTTAATCTGCCTGTATATAAAAGAATAATCCGGGTTTATGAGGATAATACACTGTTTATTCAAGATGGCAATATCTATATCAATAATAAACCGGCTGATTATTACCACTTTAAACAGAATTACTTCTTTGTTCTGGGAGACAACAGACATCACTCCCGTGATTCGCGACATTGGGGCTTTCTCCCTGAAGATCATATTATTGGCAAACCGGTATGTGTCTGGTTTTCTCTTCAACGTTTTCCGGACAGCCGGTCACGGATTCGCACAAAACGATTTTTTACTTTTTTGAAATAATCTGTATTAATGAAACAAATACCTAAGAAACAGCTCATTAAATTTGGCATTATAGCCCTTCTCTACATTTTGTGGGTCATTTGGTTGCATAACTACTGGTGGCTACTGGGTTTGATTGTAATTTTCGATATGTATCTTACTAAAAAGGTAAACTGGACCTTCTGGAAAAAGCGAAATACGAAAAACAAATCGGTGATCGAGTGGCTGGATGCATTAATTTTTGCATTGATAGCCGTAACATTTATCAATATTTTCTTTTTCCAGAATTTCAACATCCCTACCAGTTCTATGGAGAAATCTCTGTTGGTAGGTGATTATCTCTTTGTCAGTAAAGTAAATTATGGACCCAGACTTCCCAACACTCCCCTATCCTTTCCTTTGGTGCAACATACACTACCATTGACAAAAGACCGTAATTCGTTTCTTACCTGGATTAAAAAACCTTATAAACGATTAAAGGGTCTGGAAAAGATTAAGAACAATCAGCCTGTAGTTTTTAATTATCCTGAAGGAGATACTGTTTGCACTAAATTTCAGAGTAATCAAAGTTATTACAGCCTGATCAGACAATATGGAAGGAAAGAGGTTTGGAACAATCCCTCCTCATTTGGCCGTATTGTAGTCAGGCCGGTTGATAAAAAAGAGAATTTTATCAAGCGATGCATTGGCATACCGGGTGACACGGTTGAAGTCAGACACAATTGGGTGTGCGTGAACGGTCACCCACAAGACTCCATACCCAACCTGCAATTTATGTATCAGGTAGTAACAGACGGGACCCCGATCAATCAGATCAAACTTGAAAGAATGGGAATTTATAAAAGCGACCTCTATTTTTCCGGAGGAGTATACATTATGCCTCTTACTGAAAAGAATCGCAGATTAATCAGTAATTTTCCTAATGTTAAATTTGTAGAGCGGATGGAAACACCGGCAGGTTCAACAGATCCCAATCTGTTTCCTTTTGACATAAAATTTGGGTGGAGCCGCGATAACTACGGGCCTATCTGGATTCCCAAGAAGGGTGCTTCTGTTAACCTGACGCTTGACAACCTGCCGTTATATCAACGTATAATTGATGTGTACGAACATAATGATCTTGAAGTAAAGGACAGCACAATATACATTAATGGAAAACCGGCCGACAAGTATCGTTTCAAGATGGATTATTACTGGATGATGGGTGACAACCGGCATAATTCGGCCGATTCGAGATATTGGGGTTTTGTTCCTGAGGATCATATTGTGGGCAAACCTTTATTCGTCTATTTTTCTTTGAATAAGGAGAAAAAATTCCCCGCCAAAATACGCTGGAATCGTATCCTGATGAAGATTAAATAAAATGATGATGCAATACCTGCGAAGACCAATTTTTTGGATTATTTCAGGCATAGTGGTTCTGTTTTTATGCCTGTTTCTGTTTTTTAGAATTTTCAAGGTAACCAATTACCGGATGGCTTCAACCTTGTTACCCGGAGATCGTGTTTGGGTGCTGAAAACCCGGAACTTACATCGCCAGGATATGATACTTTACAGAAATCCGGGATACCATGACCTCTCCATTCGAAAAAGAGAGCTCATGGCAAGCCGTCTGGCAGGTCTTCCCGGTGATACAGTTATAGTTTTCAATAAGATTCTTTTTATCAACAGGGATACGGTTTATGACCCTCCCGGAGCCAGACATGAATTCAGGGTGGTAACCGATGGTAATGTAATAAATAGTGATTTTCTCAAAAAATATACTATTCAAAAACCAAAGTTGATTGCGGATATCGGTATTTATGATCTTTCCATGCCACGTGCACTTTCAGAACCCCTTGGTAAAACAAAAGGAATTAAAACGGTTCGGGAGACCAGGCAATTCATAGGTGATTCATCAATAGATTATTATCCGCCTTCACCCTATTACATGTGGAACCGAGATCAGTTTGGTCCTCTGGTCGTTCCGGCAAAAGGAGATACGATTCAGATTTCAATCAAAACGGTTGATTTATATCGTGATATCATTGAAAATTTTGAAGGTAATGAGATAGAAGTGGATTTTAGGGGAGTTTTCATTAACGGGAAGCCGGCCAAACATTATGTGTTTAAAAAAGACTACTATTTCATATTAGATGACAATCGGGGGAGGCCAAATGACAGCAGGGTTATCGGATTCATACCGCAAGATCACCTTTATGGAAGAATTTGCGGGGTGATTTTTTAATAAACTCTCCCGGCATGCAAAGAGTTTTATTAAGCATCAGTTATTTTGGTCCGGTTTCTTATTATTCACTTTTGTCACTCCCGGGTCAATTTATTCTTGAAGGACATGAACATTATACTCGTCAAAGTTGGCGTAACCGCTGCCGTATTATGGGAGCCAATGGTCCTTTAGATTTAATTGTTCCTGTTGTCAAGGGCCATTCCACACGCCAACCATTACAATCTGTTCGAATTGACAATCGTATTCCCTGGCAGAAAAGACATAATAAA
>JAGHDB010000241.1 GCA_021160155.1 Bacteroidales bacterium
GAATTTGATTGTCGTTCCGAGAGCAAACTTCTACTCCATTGTTTTGAATCGCCGACAGATCAATGAAGATATGAACAGAAAATTTTCTGAACCGTCTAAAAAGAATTACGAAGCCCAGGTTGTGCATATATTAAAACAATTAATTCGTGAAAGCGATTGCCTTCTTAATCTTCACGACGGTTCAGGTTTCTATTTCGATACATGGCAAAACGAGATGAAAAATCCTATGAGATATGGCCAGTCTATCATTATTGATTGCGAAACCTATACTATTTCGAAAATGAATAAAGTCTTGAGATTAGGGAAGATGGCCCGGCAGGCAGTAAATGAAATAAATAAAAATATTACAAACCCCGAGAACCTGTTCCATCTCAATAATCACAGGACAAAAGATCAGAACACTTTACATCCGGAACAGAGAAAATCTGCCACCTATTACGCCCTGTATAAATGCGGAATCCCGGCATTCGGTATCGAATCCAGCAAGTCACTTTCGGTCAAAACAAGAATTTATCACCATAACCTGGCAGTCAATGCTTTTATGAAGGAATTCAATATCAAGCCTGAAGTTCCCGGTATTAATATATGCCACCCGGCAATAAAATACGTTGTTATGAAGGTCAATGATCAAACACCAGTCGTTGTGGCAGACGGAGAAACACTGAATATCTCTTCAGGTGATGTGGTCAAAATCATCCACATAGAAGGAAATTACGAGAGGGGTCTCAGTGCCGATATTAATGGTTATGGATCTATCAATGATCTCAACAAAGCCTTCGCCATCAGTCAACCCACGGAAATCATTATTCGAAAAGATCATGACCGGTGCGGGAGAATACATATAGCCGCGAATAACACCAATCGTTCCATACATACTATTACAAAAAATCCCCGTGTTATTTACTTCAAAATCAGGATTAACGGTGAAGAGAAATATTTTCCCAATGGCGCCCACGTGGATCTCATAAAAGGAGACCGGGTCGAGCTGATCGATGTAGGAACAAATCCCGAATCTATTCCCGGTATTGTTGTTAATTTTAAGGGTTTCGTGGGAAACCGAACGGTAAATACGGGAGAGGATCGAGGTTATATTATCAATACCGACATGGATCTGTGGAAACGATATTCTCTTTATGGGAAAGGTCGTATCTACCAGGTGGTTGTATCAAAGAAGGATAATTATGCTATAGGCAGATTATTTTTCGATATTAAAGAACCCCTGTTTCACTATATTGTGTTCCAGATAAACGAAGGGGAAAAAAGGTGTTTCTTCCAGGATGAGGTAATTTTTATTGATCAGGATGATACGATTAAACTCATAGATATCAAAACGAATGTAACCCGAAATTTCAATGTAAGCAGTACATTGAATGGCCCCGGTATGAACGTACCCTTACATGTGGGAAGCTCTATCGAAGCTGAAAATCTGAATAAAAAAAAGAATGCCTATAATATCATAGTAAACAGAGGAAATACTGAAATTGCCTTTATACCGTTGAAGATAAATAAAGAAAAACTGGCATGGCAGCAGGGTAAAGAAAATGCTCAACAACATGGGAAAAGGTAAATTGCATTAGGGGAAAACAGTAAGTGAAAACAAGTCAGAAAAATATCTCTATCATCAGCAAAGATTGTAAACTTAAAGGCGATTTTGATTTCAAAGGATACCTGATAATAGGGGGATCAATTAGCGGAACATTAAATGCCGAAACCGTTATTACAGAGAAAGACAGTCATATAACGGCAAACATTAAGGCCAATCTCCTTACTATTGCAGGATTTTTCAAGGGAGAAGTCGAGGCTACCGATACTCTTACACTTTTGAAAACAGCCAACGTTAGTGCATGCATCAAATGCGGTAAACTCATTATCGAAGAAGGCTGTACCTTCAACGGTAAAATCAAAACAGACGTGGCGGGCTAACAACAAAAAGCGGCAAACCCTCAAGCAAAACTCTTTGTAAAAATCATAACTGCTCAGGTTATTAGATTCTTTATCCTCAATAACTGTGTTTTTTGCGCAGATGTTGGTATCAACAGGATTAAATATTAATGGACGAGTTTTGATTATAAACGACGTCCGAATTCCAAAGTTTTCTTGTTAATACTGATGCGCAGGTGCTCCTGAATTAATTCCTGACCTGCATCCTCGAAAGGAAGGTATACAAGCGTAGATTCCCCAATGATAAAATTGACCTGGGGAAGAAGGGGGAACATTTTCTTTTTGCGTATGATTGAGTTTGCCAGTGTAATTTTGACACTCTGAACGGCCTCACTGTGAGGAAGCGTAACGGGGTAAAGGTTATCTCTGGGAATTTCCTCCACTACCTTGAAATCTTTTTGAGTAACGGTTATCTGTCTCGACAGGTTTAAAAAAATCCTGGGGCGGATCTTAAAGGCAGGAGCCCAAAAGTACATATCCTGATTTTCCCAACTCTTTTGAACTGCCTTCGGCTGATTTGTTGCCCGGATGAAATCAGCGTATGAATTGATCAGAATGCCACCATCTGATTTAGCTTTTATCCTCCAGAACGGCAAATAAACGTTATCTGTCCCCTTCCCCTGTACTGTTTTGAAATCTATCTGGATAAACCTGCCGTCCGAAGCCTCCCAGACTCTATTACAATTGCTGCATGTCAGGACAACACTGTCTTTCTCTCCCTCCAGACTCCATCCACAATTCGGGCACATGGTTGCCATAAAGGTTATTTGCCATTTGGGATTGTCTTCGACATATGGGGCAAGGGTATCCCGGCCACCCGGTATGGAAGTCATGAACCGATCTGTCACGGCA
>JAGHDB010000266.1 GCA_021160155.1 Bacteroidales bacterium
CCGGAGGATATTGACGGGATCTCTTACCTGCCCGCACTTTTAGGCCGCCATCGGCCTGCCCATGATTATCTTTATTGGGAATTTCACGAACAGGGAGGCAAACAGGCAGTTAGAAAGGGAGACTGGAAAGCCGTTCGCCTGCATGTTTCCAGCAAAGAACATCCGGCTACAGAACTATACAACCTGGCCGTAGATCCCTCTGAAACACATGATATATCCGGTGAAGAGCCTGAAATCCTTAAGGAGATGGAAACCATTATGGAAACCGCCCATACGCCGGATCCCAATTGGCCTCTGTTATTTAGTGAAAAGAAGAGGGGAGAACAGAGTAATTGACCAGCAAAAAATTATTGGTTTGTTATGTTTGAGCTTAAAAAAATTTGCTCGAGATTTAGAATTACCGGAACTTTTAAAACAGCATATCCTTACGGTTCGGGTCATATAAATGATACTTACAAGATTGATACCGTTGAAGAGGAGGCTCATGATTATATTCTTCAGCGGGTGAACCATCAGGTTTTTAAAAATGTGCCTGGGTTAATGGATAATATCGACCGGGTGACCCGTCATATCCGAAGTAAACTGGAGGCATTACCGGATGCCGATCCCGATCGGGAGACACTGACTTTGGTCCCCACACATTCGGGAGAAACCTATTATCTCGACGGATCCGGTAATTACTGGAGGGTTTATCTTTTTATCCGGGATAACCGGAGTTATGATATAGTAACCTCTCCGGATCAGGCCTACCAGGGGGGCAGGATGTTTGGCCGTTTTCAGGCGATGCTGTCTGATTTGCCGGGAGATCCGTTGATTGAGACCATTCCCAATTTTCATAATATTGAATGGCGTCTGCAACTCTTTGAAGAAGCGCTCAGGAAAGATCCGGTTCAAAGGGCTTTAACGATTCGGGAGGAGATTGATTTCGTCAAAAAACGGGCAGAGGAGATGAGTACTATTCTATTACTGGGGCGCGAAAAAATGATCCCTGAACGGATTACGCATAACGATACCAAATTTAATAATGTTCTGCTGGATGAAGATGATAAAGGGCTTTGTGTTATTGATCTGGATACTGTTATGCCGGGATACGTACATTATGATTTCGGAGACAGCATTCGCACTACTACCAACACCGCCGCGGAAGATGAGAAGGATCTGGATAAGGTAGAGATGGATATCCGCCTTTTTAAAGCTTATTCTGAAGGATTTCTTGAAGAGACCCGGGAGATGCTTACTACCACGGAGATCGATTACCTGGCTTTTGCCGGTAAGTTGTTCCCATACATCATCGGATTGCGTTTTTTAACGGATTATATTGAGGGGGATCATTATTTCAAGATCAAACATGAGCATCATAATTTGCAGCGTGCCCGCTCGCAGTTCAAGTTACTGCGCAGTATGGAGCGGCAGTTTCAGGAAATGCGGCAGATTATTGAGAAACTGAGAAAGCGATCTAAATAATAAATAATTAAGTCAGAATGAATCGAATTATTGGAGTGCTGGCAGTGGTATTATCCAGTGCCTTTGCGGGATTTGCACAGCACCATGACTGGGAAGATCCGGCGGTGACGGGGATCAATAAACTTCCGGCACATACATTGCTGGTTACCTATCAATCGACAGACCGGGCATTAAAAGGTGAATACCGGGAGTCAGCCTGGTACCGCAGTTTAAACGGGAAATGGAAGTTCAAATGGGTGCCTGAACCGGCTGACTGTCCCAAAAACTTTTATTCGGTACATTTTGATGACGGTAAATGGAAAGAGATACCGGTTCCTGCTGACTGGCAGCTACAGGGATACGGGATACCTATCTATACCAATGTGCGCTATCCGTATCCTGCTGACCCGCCGCATATTCCGAATGATAAAGATCCGGTCGGGTCATACCGAACCTGGTTTGAAATACCGGCTGACTGGACCGGTCGCCAGGTGATTCTTCATTTTGGAGCAGTGAAATCGGCTTTTTATCTCTGGGTAAACGGACAAAAAGTGGGGTACAGTCAGGGTAGTAAGTTGCCGGCTGAGTTTGATATCACTTCTAACATCATACGGGGCCGTAATTTACTCTCTTTGAAGGTTTATCGTTGGAGCGACGGGTCTTACCTTGAAGATCAGGATTTCTGGAGAGTCAGTGGAATTGAACGGGAAGTTTTTATATATGCCCGGCCGGAGAGACATATAAACGATCTGTTCATCCATGCCGGGTTGGTGGATGATTATTCCAACGGGCAGATAAACCTGGCGGTACAGTTGGTAAATGCGATGGGAAAGAATTTAAAAAGGGGGAATGTGGAGGTTCAGCTTTATGATGGTGAGCACCAGCCTGTTCTGCCGGTTCCTATAGATCAGGAAACAGAATTGAAGAAAGGGGATACCGTAAATCTGGCTTTTTCTCATTTGATATTCCATCCCTTAGCTTGGACAGCTGAAACACCCAATTTATATACTGTAATCGTGACCCTGAAGGATGGGAGAGGCAGGGTGATTGACCGGGTAAGTGACAGATTCGGTTTCAGAACAATTGAGATCAAAAACCGGCAATTGCTCGTAAATGGTCGACCGGTACTGTTGAAAGGAGTGAACCGGCATGAGCATGACCCGGTAACCGGACATGTAA
>JAGHDB010000115.1 GCA_021160155.1 Bacteroidales bacterium
ATATACTACTTTCGTCATAAACTCCTTAAGATGCGAAGGAATCAGGTTTTAGTGCTATTATTATATTTTTTCTTGGTTTTTCCAGGCTATTCGCAAAAACTTAGCAAAGCGGATATCAAAAAGAAATTTATCGAAGGAAACTCTTTTTTCCTTTTTGAAGAATACAGTGATGCGCTACCTTATTATTTGGAATTACATGATTTATTTCCTGACAACAATAACCTGAATTATCGCATAGGGATCTGCTACCTGAACATTCCTGGCCAAAAGGACAAGGCCATTAACTACCTTGAGAAAGCTATAACCGACATAACTCCCAAATACAGAGAGAACTCAATACGTGAAACGCATGCTCCATTGGATGCCTATTTTTATCTTGGCAATGCTTACCGGGTAAATAACAAACTGGATAAGGCACTGGAGATGTATCAGTATTTTAAAGATCATTTGAATCCCAAAATTTATGACGTACAACTTGTAGATGACCAGATCAAAACATGCAATGTTGCCAAGAAACTTGAAAGCACTCCATTGTACCTTTCTGAAAAGGATATTGGGAAACCGATTAACAGTCGTTTTTCGGATTACAGGCCTGTTATTTCAGGAGATCAGAAAACGCTGGTTTTCACCCGGAAACTTCCTTTTTATGATGCGGTTTTTTACACACATAAGGAAAACGGCACCTGGTCACCCCCCATCAATCTGACTCCGGAGCTTGGCATTGATCAGGATTTTTATTCTTCTTCCCTTTCATTTGACGGAAAGACACTCTATCTCTACAAAAACGACCAATATGACGGGAATATATACATCAGCAAATATAAAGAAGGACAATGGTCGCGCGTAATACGGCTGAACGATCACATCAATACCAAATACTGGGAATCACATGCCTGCGTAACCAAAGATGGCAAGACTTTGTATTTTACCAGTAACAGGAAAGGCGGTTACGGCGGGCTGGATATATATATTTCCAAGCTCGACAGTACGGGAGAGTGGGGTTCTGCAGTTAATCTCGGACCAATTATCAACACTAAATACAACGAGGAAACACCCTTCATTACTGCTGATGGAAAAACTTTATTCTTCAGTTCATACGGGCATTACAATATGGGAGGATACGATATCTTTTATTCCAATCTTCTTGACAACGGAGAATGGTCGGTCCCGCTAAACATGGGTTACCCCATCAATACCACCGATGACGATCTGTTTTATCACCCTGTAGGAAAAGGATATTATGCATACATTTCAAAATTCTCAACCAAAGGGATGGGAAACATGGATATATTCAAGATTGAAATCTTTTCGGCGGAGCACCCACGTAAGTTCTTGATTCAAGGAACAATAAGTACAAAAAACATCCCCATTAAACCGGATAATAATAAACTATTTGTCAGGCTGTTAAGTGAGAATATGATGGATACACTTAAGAGTATCAATCCGGATACAACTTTACATTACCAATTTGAGACCGTTGCAGGGAAATATAACTTGGCCATCAGCGGAGAAGGAATAAAGACGCAGGTCTCTCAGCTCTCCATGCCGATAAGTCTTAACAAGGAAGTGGTATGCATGCCACCGGTCATTCTTCAACTTGAAGATCAGACAGCCAACCTTGATATTCTAAACCCTTCTTTTACTATAAATGCCGGGGACACACTGAACCTTATTCTAAGCACGGAAAAGGGATCCTGGTTAACCATGCGACTCTATCAGGATTCCGTGCTGGTTGACTCCATAGGATACTTTGTTATGAACGATTCCCTCATATTTCCTATTCTTCCTCCTGCCGGAAGAAGCACCGTGGTATTAAACCTAACCGACCATTTTGGAAATACTGCACAAAAAGAGATTTATCTGAATGTTCCTGTTCCCACACCACCGGAAGTTACTACGGCAGAAAAGAAACCTGTACATGAGTTACCCAAGCTTAATATAACGCCTGCCCGGCTTCAGGAAATGAATAACTTTCTGGACATCCTGAAACATTATGCCACAGGGAGTTTATTGGTCGAGATACAGGGGATAGATCCGGAAGCCATGAATTTTATAGATCAGTTCGAGATCATTGATTATTTGAAGAAAAAAGCAATCGTTTCAAGTTACACTCCTGAGGATGTGGATCAATTACTCTTAATCGCAGCCACACGCAATCCGGAAAAACTTGAAGACATTTACAACAGTCTTGTCACAAACGCCGCCGGTTCACTAAAAGCATTCCTCACAGGCCTTGACCTGGCCAAATCCAATATTTATACTCCGGAACAACTTATGAAATACCTCAAGGAAACAGCTGATTCGGGCATTATTGATAGTACTGAACTCAAACATTTGGTCGTGTCTATGGCTACAGAAAAAGACAAGAACCTCTGGTATATGTATCAGCATTTACTTGATCTCTCAAGTGGAAACATTAAGAAGGCCGTAAATCAGGCAAATCCTGAAAAAAATGAGATATACTCTGCCTGGGAACTGACCAACTTTCTGATTGACAAATCCGAATTACTGGGCTATTCCACGATAAATCTTATCTATCTGTTTGCCCGGATTGCCTCCAACGGAGATCCTGATGTAAATAATTTCCTCAGGAAACTCATTGATAAATCTACCGGAACCTTGCATGATCTTTTAATCAACATAGATTTAAAATTCAACAAGATCAATAAGATCAAAGATCTTTTGGATTATTTGATAAATCATACCTCACAATACCATTACAC
>JAGHDB010000276.1 GCA_021160155.1 Bacteroidales bacterium
GGATGTATCTGATTCCGAAAAAGCCTCAGTCTACCTGAATCCAACACCGGAGATTTATCAGAAAATCGAAAGGTTGCAAATCACTCTCAACGAGCACAAAACCCGTATTATGAAAAATCAGGATAAGCCAGCTATCACCCGTGATGGGCGGAAAATCACACTTTCAGCCAATGTCGGCTCAACTGCGGAATTACTGCCAGCCCGGGATGCCGGGGCCGGTAGTGTCGGCCTGTACAGATCAGAGTTCCTGTTTATGAATTCCATCACTTTACCATCAGAAGAAGAACAGTACCAGGCATATTGTAAGGCGGCAGAATGCTTTGATGAAGGGTTTGTAATTATAAGGACATTGGATATCGGCGGTGATAAGCAACTGGCAGCTCTACCTCTCCCGGTTGAGGATAATCCTTTCCTCGGGAACCGGGCCCTTCGACTCACACTGTCCCTCCCGGAGCTGTTTTTAACTCAAATCCGGGCAATTTTAAGAGCAGGAGTCCATGGTTCCGTTAAGATTATGTTTCCGATGGTTGGAGGTGTTACAGAGTTGGATGCGGCACTGGAACTCCTGAATCAAGCTTGTGCTGATCTTGAGAGTGAACAGATACCCTATGATCGCTCCATGGAGATCGGTATTATGGTGGAAATTCCCTCTGCTGTCTGGATGGCTGATATTCTGGCCCGCCGTGTTTCATTTTTCAGCATTGGTACAAATGATCTCACCCAATACCTATTGGCGGCGGATCGGTTGAATAGTAATGTCAGTGATTACTATAGAGCCTTCGACCCTTCGGTCTTTAAGGCTGTCAAAGAGGTTGTCCGGGCTGCAAAAAACCAGGGACGATGGGTTGGTGTATGTGGTGAGTTAGGGGGTAATCCCCTGGCAATTCCACTTCTTGCAGGCTTGGGAGTTACTGAACTCAGTATGAGCCCACGGGCAATAGCGGAAGCATCATGGATTATCAGAGAGATAACACTGAATGATGCCGAAGCATTGGCAGATCGTATTCTTGAGTTGGAAACCGACAAGGAAATACGTAAGGTATTGCGTGATTTTTATAAATCCAAGGAGTTAAATATATGACAAAAGTGAAAAAGAGGATTCTTGTAGCTTGTGGTACTGCTATTGCCACATCTACTGTAGTGGCCCGTAAAATCGAAGAAGAAATGGCCAAACGCGATATTCCCGTACAAACGACACAATGCAAGGCCTCTGAGGTTAAATCTAAAGTGGAAGGACATGATTTAGTGGTTACAACAACTTTTGTTTCCGATACCGGTGATGTACCGGTTATCAGAACGGTATCGTTTCTTACAGGTGTCGGAATAGAGCAGGATATTGAAAAAATTGTCCAGTACCTGAAAGATTGATAGGGTACATGTAAAATGGCTAAGATAGATGATATATCCTTTGCAAAACTTGTAAGCGGAGGAAAGGTTTGCCGTACAACCTGTCTGGTTTTTCGAGATAAAATTGATAGCCGATGGTGGCGGAAAACCGGGACCGTCTATTCTCCTGACGACTTCAAAGAGGTGATTTCTACCAATCCTGAAACGGTAATACTTGGTATAGGGTTATTAAACAAACTAACTGTTGCCCCTGAAACACTTACCCTGTTTGAAAGAGAAGGAATCAAGTGTGAAGTAATGGACAGTCAACCGGCGGTGGATCGATTTAATGCACTGTATGATTCCGGTAAGTCAGTTGTCGGTGCTTTTCACTTAATGTGATGGCTAATTCCAGGCAGCACCGGAAGGAGCAACTTCTCAATCGCCTCAAATTGAAGAAGCAAACCTCCATAGTTGATCTTGCCGGATTCTTTAATGTCTCCACTGCAACTATCCGCAGGGATCTTAAAGATCTGGAAAAGAATGATGCAGTCATTCAGACTGTTGGAGGTGGTGTTCTTTTTCAGACTGAATATACAGGCGCGCTCACACCTCGAAGTAGTACGCGAGCAATTGAAGAGAAAATACGTATTGCTGAGTACTGCACTGAGCTAATTCGTGAACAAGACGATATACTCATCGGCCCCGGAACTACAACGTTTCTGGCGGGAAAGATTATGAGCGGTATTACTGACCGATCCTTCAGGATTATCACAAATTCCCTGGAACTGGCTATTGAAACCGGGAGATCATCGAATATAAGGACGGTTATACTCGGGGGAGAGATTTGGAATAACCATTCCGCAGGTACTCATAGGGGTGATGGATATTTTGCTGGTTGTCACCATCACCACACTCTCATTTTGTCAGCTGATGGGGTAGACCGGAAGCATGGTGTCTCGATATTTGAAACCAGAATGATTGGGATGATACATGAAATGATTAACGTTTCAGACCGAATCATATTGGCGGTAGATTCTGGAAAGTTCGGGCAGGCTCGATACAATAGGATAATTGACTGGGACAGGATTAATCTCTTTGTAACAGATAAGGATATACCTGAGGCAGAGGTTGATTTCTTGGAAGCCCAGGGAATAGAGGTAATAACAGTTTGACACAAATATTTTTTGATATTCTTGGAAAATACGCAACAGTAATAATTGATTTCTATCGTGAAAATCAAACGTGGCTCAATATAATTGTTCTCATCTACGGTATCTTGCTTGCGTTGGCGCATCATAATGTTAAACGATTGGAACTTCATCTTCAGGAGCTGACCGGTGTAAGTGACATGAACCATATCTGGCATCTCATACAGAATGATAAACTCAAAGACCTGGATCTTGAAAAATTTAAAAAGGAACTTAGAATACCGATTTTATCCTCTCCTTATCATTTTTATTTTTATTCAGTCACATCGATATCGATTCTTCATATATTACAGAAGAAATATCCGGGGAGTAGCTGAATATGACAGATAAAGAAGTAACAATCACCAATGACACCGGGCTGCACAGCCGTCCTGCCGATCTGTTTGTAAGAACAGCGAAGCTTTATGACAGCCGCATTACACTTTTCAAGGGAGAAAAATCTGCGGATGCTAAAAATATCATTAAAGTTATCCTGCTCAATGCTTCTCAGGGAACTGTAATTCGTATTGAAGCGGATGGCAGAGATGAAGATGATGCCTTGAAAGATCTTACCAGCCTTATTGAATCCGGATTTGATAATGTTAACACCAGGGTAACCATTTAATAATATTAATTGGAAGAATCCTCAACAGGACTCCGTTAATTTGGAATTGATCTTTTTCAAATTTGACATTGCGCTATAGTGAGCCCTTTCGTCAATACAGTTTTAAAGCAAGTTTAAGTTAAAAGCCTTTCCTTTCATTTTATTACTACGCTGCCAACGGCAACGGGTTCTCCTGAACAAATGAACGGTGCATCTCCTCGGGGGTTCTGTAGTCCAGTGCTTGATGAAAACGTTCATTATTGTAAAATTGGAAA
>JAGHDB010000402.1 GCA_021160155.1 Bacteroidales bacterium
GATGATTTGGGGTTCACCATCCACAGATGTAAAACTCCCGGAGGATCCGGATAAACGGGATTCCGTTCTCAGGGCCAAACAGGCAGAAGATTCGGTCTGGTCGGCCTATCTGCGTTCACATCCACAGATAGTAGATTCACTGGTGCATATTGCTGCAAAAAAGCTGAATCTTAAGCAACATGCCATCGTGCTTCAGGATTCATTACGGTGTGACACCCTTATCAGGCAAATTAATGCCATAATGGGTCAACCGATCATCCGGGACTCAGTTCGCAGTTCCATAAACGGATTTTTATTTGAAGCTACCTGGATTAATCATGGTTTCGGATGTTCCTTACGTGATTATATTGATCGTACTGAGATCGTCTTTTCGATGGCTCCGGCACCTGATAGAATTATAGGTATGTATGATCTGCCCCGGCAGACCATTACTATCCGTAAAAATCTGGTATCCACCGCGAAAGAATTAATATCCTTATCCCTTTTGGGTGTTCCGTCGAAAAACCGCTCTCTCTATATGGAACAACTATTTCTGTTGGTTGAGCATGCTGACGGCCGGATCTTTTTTGAGCAGCTTCCCAAAGAGACAGGTTCCGGGTTTCAACCTGAGTACCAAATAGTCGAACTCACCGGGGACTCCACTCCCGAAGTCATCATACATGCAGCTACAGGGGGTAGCGGAGGATGTGTCAACTTTTTCATTTATTCTCTGGCTTATGAAGAACCCGTACTGCTTCTGGAGCCACAGGAAGACGGGCCTGAGATTTCAGGCAGTTTTCAATCCGGATTTCAGGCGAAGATTATATTACCGGACGAAAGCAGCCAAACTGTCAGACTTAATCGTCAACAATATGATTACAGCATGGTTTACCAGAAGGATGGAACCCTGGTTAAACCGGTAGATATATGGTTAGGTTGCTTGCAGGATATGACTGTGGGTGACGTCAATCCGAACGGAAGTCATAATCTGGTATCTGTTTATCAGGTAAAAGGCATCTGCAACGCTAACACCATTGCTTTGTTGAAAGTTAAATGGAGATATTCAAGTGAATCCTGGGATCCGGTCAATTTTACGATAATAAACAATAATTGATTCACACAAACAAACCTCAATAAATCATGAGTAAACGCTTATTTCTATTGTCAGTTCCGGGGATAGTAATTCTCACATCCGTTCTATCAGGATGTTGGAGCTATCCTCCATGGGAAAAGATTCGGGGAGAAGGACCAACCATTAACCGAACAGTTGATCTCCCAAAGATTCGGGGAATTATTCTCCAGAACGCAGCTGATATTGTTATTACTCAGGGCAACAGGCAAAAAGTCACTATTGAAGCCCAGGCAAATATCCTGGATAACATTAATTTCGAAGTAGAAGGTGATGTATGGAGAATTCGTAATAAGCGGCCGGTTTGGCATGCACAAAAGGTGAAAATTCATATTACCCTGAAAGATCTTCGCCTTATAAAAGTCTCCGGATCTGGAAAGATTGAATCGAATAACCGTTTTCGTTCGTTAAATAAATTAGAACTCACCATTTCCGGATCGGGTGAAATTGACCTCAAAGTAAGTGCCGAAGAGATACAAAGCCGTATCAGTGGTTCAGGCAACATCCACTTGTCAGGAGAAGTCAGGAAAATTGATTTTGTTCTTTCCGGATCTGGTCGTCTCGAAGCTTTTAATCTCAAGTCAGAGAAAGGGAATCTTAAAATATCCGGATCCGGAAGTGCCAGAGTCTGGACTACTGATCGTTTGGATGTACGTATTTCAGGGAGCGGAAATATCAGATATAAAGGAAATCCGAAGATACGGAGCAGTATTTCAGGTAGTGGAGATTTGATTCCCGAAGATAACTAATGGATGTACTGAAAATATTAGAAAAGTATTATCCTCCGGGTGACCATGCGCACCGGATCATTATGGGCCACAGTCAGGCAGTTGCCCGTAAAGCTGTTGAACTTGCTAATAAAATAAATGATTCACGCTTACATCCCGGTTTTATTTATGAAGCGGCCATGCTGCATGATATAGGGATAAAATTTACAAATGCCCCGGATATCGGTTGCCATGGCGATCTCCCCTATATCACTCACGGGTATTTGGGGCACGACCTGCTGCTTCATGAAGGATTACCTGTCCACGCACTGGTTTGTGAACGGCATACCGGCACCGGGATTACACTCAATGATATTGACCGTCAGAAGCTTCCAATTCCCAGAAGGCCAATGGTTCCTGTCACCCTGGCTGAAGAACTGATTGCCTACTGCGACAAGTTTTTCTCAAAATCAGGGGATCTGTTTAAAGAGAAGCCACTGGAGAAAGTGCTGAAATCCCTTTCAAAACACGGCGAAGAAAAAGCAGCACGGTTCATGAACTGGCACCGGTTCTTCAACAGAATTAATTAATCCTGCAACCATCAACTTTATTCAATCCTTTCTCTGACTACTTTCTGCAGATCCATACCTATATCCAGGGGTTTAATTCTGAAGCGGTATTGATAATGATCACTCTGAAGCAGGTATTCGGCATGTGTGCGTGCTCCCCATGAATTATCTCCACCCACGCCCATTTGCGCCAAATCCACATTTATTGAAGTTAAAGGCCGTGTAACCACATCTGTGGTATGACGGTTGACTTTGGCGGCATCTTTAACCAGTGGGCCGTAATTCCGTTGCATACTTTCAAAATCCGATGAAAGCTGGTGATGGGCAGAGAAACAGATCAGCGGTTCGCCCTGGAACAGAATTCCCCGCCCGGCATCATTATATACTGCACACCAC
>JAGHDB010000306.1 GCA_021160155.1 Bacteroidales bacterium
ATATTACGCCGGATGATGAAGAAAGCTGCTGGAAAAAACCAGGCCCGGTGGCAGGTCCCTTCAAGGTTAAACTGGGCGATGGTAGTACTGTTACTTACTATTGGTATCGTTTTGCCGATCAGCCTGCCTTACTTAATGCGGATTTAACCAAAGAGGAACGTGAAGAGATGCAGAAGAGGGTAGAATTGTTGCACAGGAACTGGACTAAAGACCGTGAATATTTACCTCCCCCGTTAACGGGAAAACTGGCCGAAATTGATCCTGCTTTGATTGTTACTCCCCCAAAGGGTCTTGAGGTGGGATATGTGCCAATCGTTACAAAACAGGGAATAGAGGAAGACAAAACTGCTCAAGTTAAATCGCTTCATTTGATGGGAAACCGTTTCTTCACCTTCAGTACCGTCATCCGGGTTAATCAGATCGAAACCTCCCGTAATGAGATTCATGGTGAGGATGAATCAACTATTCATTCGCCAAAAGAAGCCCGAATATTCAGAGAAGCGGTTGAAAAAGGCTGGCCGGGTGCAAAAATAACCTGGGCTTTTAGCTGGCTTGCACTGAAGGATGATAGATCGAATTATCGAGAGCTAAGAGACTTGGTTGTTTCATATCATTTTAAATATGGCGATGAGATTACCTTTATCCCGGGAGGTTACTTTGCCAATATGTACAACACTCGCGATCAGGTTAATCGTGATTTGCATGAAGGATTACAGATGGTATCTGATATGGTTGGTGACGGGTACCGGCCTAAATGTGTTATTGCAGGATTTCTTTCAGCTGAGAATCAAAGATTCCTGGCCGAAGAGGAAAACATACACGTTTGTCAGGGGAATATATGGAGCCAGTATGCTATTGATAATGGCGATGGTGAGGGATCTATATCATACCCATATTATCCGTCACGGGAGCATTTCTGTAAACCGGCACAAGGAAAGGATGACTTTATCGATTGTGTGAATCTGGATGGCTGGACCATGGATTTCCTGAGTGCCAGGTTTGCCGGGGGCAGAAATATTGATGGAGAATGGTGTGGAAGCAGGCAGGGAGTAGGCCCTATTGAGACCGTCATTAGGTTGGGAACTGACCGGGGAATAAAAGAAATGCTACACTGCACGTCCACCCATTTTGATGTGGGTTTCGATCTGAATGGTTTTGCCTGGGTAACCTGTATTTGGGAGATGGGATTGGTGGAAGCACGAAAGATTTATGGATATCATGGACGAAACGGTATGGAAGGGATGGAGATATGGTTTGAGGAGATGCGAAAACGCTGGCCGGATGCAAAGTGCATTACCCTGGGTGAGTTTGGCTTATTGTGGAGAGACCATTTTAAAAACAACGATCAGGTGAATTATAGGTTTGTCCAGAAAGGATCCGGTATATGTGGTTCAGAACCGGAACTCGAAATAAAATGGTTCATGAATAAGGATTTCAGAATGGCTATTCTCCGAAATTGGGAAGAAAATTCAACACCCATGATTATTGATTTTACACGATATGATCTCGAAGCAGAAGAACCTGCCGATCCTGAACCGGGTCACCCGGTACGAAACTGGAGTCTTATAAACCGGCTTAACCAGAAAGGCACCAGGCCTCAGGATATACCCATCAACTTTGGTGAACTCAACAAGCAGGAAAAATCCATGATCATGAAATGGTATCCTGAAATAATCATGAAGAAATAAGCCTTAGTTATGTGTAATAAAAACCCTCTACAAAAAGTTCGAATCAAATCATTGAGGCAGTTTGTATTAACTCTTATCTGTCTTATAGCTTTAATGCACTGTATATCCGGTTGCAAGAATATTAAAAGAAAAGGGGCACATAAAAATCCAAACATTCTAGTCGTGTTGCTGGATGATATGGGTTTTTCAGACTTGGGTTGTTACGGAGGAGAAATTGAGACACCAGCTATTGATCGGCTTGCTGAAAAAGGTTTACGATTCAGTAATTTTCATAATAACGGTAAGTGCGAGCCCTCCCGGGTTTCATTGCTTTCCGGATTATATTGTTATCAGGCAGGTAGCCGATCGCTAAGTCATGCAGCAATCTTTGCAGATGTAGCCAAAAATAAAGGGTATTATACTTTCGCTACTGGTAAATGGCATCTTGAAGATCATCCCATGAATCGTGGTTTTGATCATTTTTTCGGATTTTTGGGGGGAGCCTGTAGTTATTTCACCGGAAATCACTCTTTTATCCTTGATCACGAAAAGTTTGATATTCCCGAAGATATCCAAACCTTCGGATGAGCTGAGTGAAAAATGGGGTGACAGGTATAATGATGATATATTAAAACCTGAAGCCGTTAAAGAGTTTTACCAAAAACTTTATCCTGATTTAGGTGATGCATCCGAAATATCAGGGTATGTAAAATAACCTTAAATGGATGGGGAATTCAACATTGATATGACCGCTTTTATGATTTGCTTGAATTTGGGATGATCGTAATATCTGTATCTTGCTTACTTTCGATAAAGAAAAACAGTACCAGGCGATCACCGTCGAGCTCACGGATAATGCCCCACCTGTAATCCCTGAATTTCTTTCCGTTAACCAGAACTTTTACCTGGCTGTCATCCCAGTCTGATATCAGTAGGGCCGGATTATGCACCGGACTTTTTTCTGAACCATGCAGGACCAGGTTTATTGAGGATGCTTTTTTTGAATCAAGACGGAGTTGATAACAGCGCTCACTGGTTTGGTATCCCATGTTCTCACACCTGCCTGACCTGATTTCCACCTCAGGAGCGTATGCCCAGCTTCTGCCGGCAGATATGAGCTGACTCAGGTCCATATCGTTCATCCCGTACAGCCCGTTCCAGTAATAACGGTCTCCGTCTTCATGAATGACAGGTTCTGAGATCGGGAAGGAGGTTGCATGGGAGGGACGATCGGCAGTTCGGGTTGTTCTTCCGTCACAACGGGCCTGTCCGACCGGGAAATGATTGCATCCGCGCGGTAAATTATAGTCCGATAATCTTGCATTTCTGAGGAACATCTCATTGCCCGGATCAAAACAGATGTAGGGCTTGTTGACCGATTTAAAACCGTATTGCTGAATCGTATAGTCAAAGGATTTATTAAATCCCAAAGGTCCGTATGGGGGGTTGTTGGGATCCTCTACAAATGATTGCTTGTTTCTATTGCCTTCGTAATCAGCAACCTGTGTGAAATCAACCTCAAGCAGATCCGAAAGTACCTGTCCGGGTTGCAGCAAGGCAAGGGTCTCCTGAAATTGTCGCGGATAGCCGAGGGTTCCCTTCTTCCAGGATACTTTTCGTATGGCGCTGGCATCCGGATAGATGTAATAATATTCATCAATCCAGCATTCCCAGCCGGTTTTCGGATCGACTCTCCATGTATTGTTATAAGCACTGACCGGAGCATATCTCCAATGAACCACCACACGGGCATCCGTATTTTCAATGATCCTGACATGAGAGAAACGACAGTGCCGGTCTTGCATGTGTTCAAAACATCCCTCATTATCTTCATCTCCTACTCCCCAGGCTTCAACACTTTGGTCTGACATCCATTGGTCGTTTTCCGAGACCCAGGAGGCTCCGTATCTAGTACCCCTCCAGAAAATCAGTTTTATGGGTGATTTCTCAAAAGTTACCACGATATCCGGGTCGCCAGCCACAGGCCAGACATTATCCCAGCCCGGGTAATATTTCAATTTGGTATAGTAAGCTCCGAACCTGGATGGATTATTTTCAACCCTGGGCAAATGCCTGGGCGCAATGTCAGGGCTGAGACCGGCAAATGTGTTGTAACGATTTTTAATTTGTTCATCTGTGAGCGCCGAATCAAAAATCGAAACCTCATCCAAAATACCATCCAAACCAAAATAGGAAGCAATTGTACCCCAGGTGCGATGAATATCCGAAGGTTTCTCGGGAAAAGCTACCATACCCAGCAGATAATCCGACCTGGGAACACTCATGCTGCCATGTATTTGAGTGCTCGACACAAGTACTCCGTTGATATACAATTTGATATCCTGGTTTGCTTTATATACCGCTACCAGATGATGCCAGGTACGCAGAGGCAGGGCGTCTCTTCCACTGCTGCAGCTTATCCATTGTTCCCCAATAGCACATTCAAACGAAGCCTGACCCAGAGGACCCACCAGCAGACGATATCCCTTCGTTTCATTGGTTTCGGTAGTCAGCACCGGACACCAGTTCCAGGGATAATTACCCAGGGCTACCCATGCTTCCAGGCTGACTTCATTGCCCGATGCAATATTCTGCTTTTCAACTGTTCTGACACAGGTGGTGAAACCGTCAAGGCGGATTCCCTGTCCTGAGATCCCGCCTGCTGCTTCAAAATTTCCTTCAAGGGTATCAGCTCTTCCACTGATCAGCTCAGGTGTCACACGGTTCTTTAATTGTTCGAAACTCCATGATGCCAATTTGTTTTGTGCTGAAAGTGAAAGAGATAAAGAAAAAATAAATAGTGTTGTTACAACCAATAATTTGCGATTCATATTACATTATTTTACAAGTGGTATAAAAATATCTAA
>JAGHDB010000243.1 GCA_021160155.1 Bacteroidales bacterium
GCCGCAGGCATTTTACCGGCTATCCGGTCGGCTTCACCTCTCCGGCCACTATTTATAAAGGCATAATAGAGAAATTCCAGCGCAACCGGATCATGGTTATTTAAACTCAAGGCTTTTTTGAAATGGGGTATGGACCTGACAAATTTTTTCTGCCGGAATAATGCGATACCCAGCCGGATGCGCAGGTAATAATAATCCATTCCCTGCCGGAGACCCTGGTTAGCAATTCTGATCACTTCATCCCAGTTTTTTTCACAATAAGCCTGGTAAGACAAACTGTCAATCTGTTGAAACGAGTAGAACCGGGTTTGATTGTTCCCGGGTGATTGAGCCCCGGCATCCTTTACATTTAAAAGTAACAGCAACATCAGCAGTCCGGTACCAACGGTTTTATATATGATCATACGACACATATCTACTAAACATCTAACATCTAACATCTAACATCTAACATCTAACATCCAATATCTAACATCCAATATCCAATATCCAATATCCAATATCCAACATCCTCTTCTCTTACCGCTCAAGCCAAACCAATTCTCCGGGAGTACCCTTTCCGCGTATTTTGATTTTAAACAGACCGTTATCCGGTACATGGGTCATAAACTCCCGTTCACTCATCCGGTCGTTTCCTATCTGGCAGGTAACTTTTGAACGAATATTCAGCCATTCAGGATCCAGATCATCGTCTATCTCCGTGAAACGGAGTTCAAACCGGGTTTGCAGAAAGAGATAAAAAGGTGCAAGCCAGTCCTGCCACCATCGAATCCATTTGCCGGCAGTAACATTCACGGGAATTTGATCCTGTATGACAACTTTGCTTTCAAAAATCAGGGGAACCTGAAACTGAGCAAGATAAAACAGATAGAGTGGATTATCCTTTTTTCCGTCATAATGAGTCATATAAAAAACCTGTCCGTCATTTACAAACCAGGCTTTGGCATCTCTTTCGGGGTCAAACAGGCAGGAATTATTAAAGATATCCGTCTGCACTTCCCATTCAAATCGGCTTTTTTGCTGATCTGAGATGAACACTCCTTTAATTCGCTGGCCCGGTATAAAATGATAACTTCTGGTCATCAGGTTATTCAGCTCGAGATTAGAAACAGTCTCCTGTTCAAGGGGATAATCAAAAGAGTGAAATGTAATCCCATTGTCGTGATATTGCAGGTAATGGCCAAACGGATATTCAAGGGTCTTAGAATCCACGTATGGTGTTTGCTGGAACTGAAAGTGGAGATGGGGTTCGGGAGATCTTCCGGAGCTTCCCACCCTGCCCAGTTCCTGGCCGCTAACAACATATTGTCCGGCAACCACTTTAACAGAGCCCGGTTGCAAATGAGCATATTTAGAATAGAGTGCTTCTGCATGCCGCAGAATAACCGTGTTACCCCAATTCTGGAAAGTATTGGCATCACCCGGAGTATTATCGGGTATACCGTCGATAACGGAATCAACGTATCCACTGGCTGCTGCGAACACCGGTTTTCCATAGCAGTAATAATCAGGTAATTTAAATCCCTGATCCCGGTATGTTTTGTGATCGGCTCCGGTTTTTTCAAAATCCCAGGCGTGTCTCCATTCGCCCTGATGGGTATATTTACCCGAGTGGCCCTGGCTCACTATCCATTTTCCGAGAAACGGCAATGAAAAAAGAAAGGGAGTTTGTTTGCCGAGTCGTTTGCGATAATTGGCTACTGCATACAGGTTTTTCTCAGGTGAATTATGTTGAATAACCACCTCCTGCAAGGCATTTGATTTTCTTTGTCTGAATTGCAGAACATATAAAAAAAGCGGTACGACCATATTAAAAGGGAGTGCATACACTGATAACTGAAACTGGCCGAATAATTGTTCCATGCTGACGGACAGAAAGGTTACCAGCGGTACCAGTAACAGGGTCCAACCGAAGGAAGCCCATGAAGGAAGCAAATAAAAACCACCCACAGCGATAGACATCAGGATAAAATTAAAGCCTATATAAGTATAGTTCAGGTGATTAAGATCTAATCCGATCAATTGATAAAAAATGTAGGCACTGAAAAATCCAACCAGGGAAAGGAGGAAAGCAATTCTTGAATAGATCAGTAAACCAACTGCCACGAGTAATCCGGCCGGCAGAGAATATTGAAAAAATACTGCTCCCAATGAGATGATATAAGTTTGCAGAACCTGGGGTATCGGAAGATTATTTAACCATTGATAACCTCTTACCAATCCTATTCCCCCGAATTGAAACATCCGATTCCAGTCGAAAATTGAGGCATCACTCAGTTCAAGGGACGAAAACTGTCTGACTGCCAGCATCACCACCCATAAACCGATAAGAAAAGGCCAACTCAGGAAAGGCAGTCTGAACCGTAGCATCCATCCCCTGAATGCAATAGTCAGAAAGAAGGTCAGGAGTGTGGCAAATACCACGGTAAGCAGCAGCGTAAATCCGGGATTAAAATACAATCCTAGCGGCAGGGTAACCAGCACCACGTTATAACTTAGTATCCCTTTGGATATCAACACCCTGTCATATCCAAGCCAATGTGCAAGCAGGATAGACAAAGAGGCTCCTGCCAAACCTGCCAAACCTGAAGCGGGTACTAAAAAGGTAGCCAGGATCAGCAAAGCGGCAAACCAGCCATTATCCGAAAAGAATACCTGGGAATAGGCATTCATCACTCCTCTAACCAGGTAACTGTATTTGCGTATTTTCTGTTCCAGTTTCAACTTTTCAAATGATCCGGAATGATTTCCTGTTTCAATATAGTCTCTAGCGACTCTGTTTTTCTTATGATATGTTCCTCTCCATTCAGGTCAATCAGTACTACATTCGGACGGTAGGTAATAAATTGCATCCATTGGGTCATATTATATGCACCGACTCGGGAGACCACCACCTGATCCCCTTTTTGCAGCAACGGAACACGGGCTTGTTCACGTATTACATCTATATTCATACAAAGCGGGCCGAACAATGCGGCTTCATCTTTTGTATCCGAGACCTCCTCAACCGGATGCAACTGGTGGTCATACCAGAAAGCGGTAAACAGAAGGTTCACACCGAAATCAAGAACCAGGGCCTTTCGTCCATCGGCTAATCGTTTCGTAGCCAGCACCTGACCGGCCAGGTATCCGGCATCATCAATCAATGCCCGGCCGGTTTCAAGGATCAGCACCGGCAGGTGATCACGCTCAAATCCCGCTCTGAGGAGAGCACCGGTTATGGATTCAGCATATTGATCAAATGAGGGATTGGTATCCGAGGCATTATGATAAGCTCCTTTTAATGTATTCATTGAAGCAAATCCTCCTCCCATGTCAATGTATTTAATCCGGTGATGATACTTATTTTGAATTTTAATGGCCAGTTTAGCCATTTTGTCTGTTGCCATCTGGTAGGCATTGGAGGTCATAATATAAGTACCAATATGGGTATGCAGGCCCGAGAGTTCGAGTTTTCCGCTTTTAATAATTTGGTCTATGGCTTCCATTGCCTCACCATTTTCATAATTAAATCCGAAGCGGTCCCATCTGGGATAAATCCCGGTATCCATATTAACCCGTATGGCTACCCTGGGTTTATGGGTTGATGTTTCAGACAAACGGATGACTGCAAAGAGTTCATCGAAATGGTCAATGTGTATATAAGACTGGTTCTCTATTGCTTTAATTAAATCCGCGTCGCTTTTATCCGGGCCGTTGAAAATAATTTTCTTTCCTCCTACTCCATTATTCAGCGCTTTATCGTACTCGAATCCCGAAACCACTTCTGCCCATGAGCCTTCCTGATGATAAATCCGGCATACGGCATCGAGGTAATTGGTTTTATAGGACCAGGCAAATTGCACATTGGGATACCTGGATGTAAAAGCATCCCGGGCCTGCTGGTACACCTGGCGAATGGTTTTTTCAGATACCACAAACAGGGGTGAACCATGCCGGCTGAGCAATCCTGAAACCGGAATTCCATCAATTTCAGCAAGCGGTTCCACACCGGGTTGAGTCCCGGCTTTCCCCGGAACATTGTAAGCCATTCGTTTAATAACGGGGATTTCAAATTTTTTCTTTTCCATTATTATAGTTCTCCTTGTAAAGTAAAACGCTGATGAGCAGTTACATCCACAATCATATCTATTGAATAGCGAATGAACATAGTACCCACCTTAAACTCTTTAAACGGTTCAACCGGTTGATCAAGGGCGAGGTGAACCAACGCTTCGGGAAGGTTCTGGCCGGCTCCGACAGCCAGATATACCCAAGCCGGGATTCTTGGATTGATTTCAATCAGAAAATACCGGCCGCCGGATGTTTTGACCAATTCGAGTTCCATACCGCCTCTCCATCGCGTCTGTGAAATAATCTGATCGGTCAGTTGAAGTAAAAACGGATCTGCAATAGCGATTCCTCCCCATGCTTTACCCTTATCGGTAATGTACTGTTTTTTCATTGGTACAGCACCAATGGTTTGTCCCTTTCCGTCACCCAAAGCAACCACATTCACCTCAGTTCCACGAACATATTGCTGAACTATCACCGGAAGCCCCCATTTGGCGCTGATTTTATAATAATACCCCAAAGCTTCTTCAGGGTTGTGTGCCAGATAGGCATCATAAAATTTTCCCTTGATCATAAAAGGAGCCTCCAATTCACGGCATACTCTGGTTAGATCAGCCGGAGAACTTACCGGGAAACTTTTGGGTACCAATACATTATACTTTTCACCGAATTGAGGCAGATTTGATTTCATGCGTTCTTCATACTGCTCCATTGTGGGCAGAAAAGTTTGTATGCCTTCTGTTTTCAGCAGATCAGCCGATTTGATCAACGGGAGTAATTCGGCATCAAAATTGGGTATCAGAACATCAATTCCCTCTTTCTGATGAATCGAACGGATACGATTCAGCATTCTTTCTACTCCCTGAGAAGGATAAGGAATCAGATAAGTATGATCCACCAGGTCATGTAAATAGGCCCCCGGCTCCAGGTTTTCATAAGCCAATCCGATAATTTTTGCCTCAAAAGAGGCGGCCTCCCGCAATCCACGGATAACGGGTATACCAGGACCGGGATTATCCGTATTATTCAACCCGCTAATTGCAATAGTTATCTTCTTCTTACTCATTAATCAGCAAATTAAATGACTTCAGCATGGATTTGAAATCAATCACTATGCGATCAAATAGTTCCCGGGTTAGATTAAAAGATTGACTCAGTGATAAAAATATAGTTTCGGGATCTTTACCTTCGTACAACATTTTTATCAGAATGAGGCCACTCTCATTCAGGGTAAAAGTATCCCCTGTCTCAGGATCAAATAACGTTCCCTGATCACTGATCTGTAACGAAGGTTTAATTTGGATATCCATTTTGATTACATTTTTGAATCGTTACGCTACATGAAGCTCCGTAAAATAAGAAAAGCCGTCTCCAATGAGACAGCTTTTCTTCAAAAAGGTTTATTCGCTTATTTGCCTTATGTTTCATCGTTCGGCTTTTCCTTTGCTTCTTCAGCAGCAGGTTCATCAACCTCCTTCTCAACCTCCTCAACCTTCTCAACCTTCTCAACCTCCTCAACCCCTTCTTCGGCAGGTTCTTCAGCCATTCGTTTCTTAGCCAGTTCGGCAGCCCGGGCCTCTTTGATCTTTTCCTCTTCAGCTAAACGGGCCTTTTTTTGTGAACGGGTATCCGCTTCAAGTTTACTGATAATTTCTTTCTTTTTAAGCTCGTTGGCATCCATCCAGGCCTGAAATTTTTCATCGGCTTGTGCTTCGGTCAGAGCGCCTTTTTTCACTCCTTTGAGCAGATGGTTCTTATAC
>JAGHDB010000228.1 GCA_021160155.1 Bacteroidales bacterium
AATAAAAGAGGCGGCGGTTATGGCACCCATGGCAAAGCCGTTACGATCGAATGCTTCATGACGCAGTGTTAAACGGTCAGAGGGTGATAAAAGGTGAACTTCATGAATGCCGATCACTTCTCCTTCCCGGATTGAAGTTATCGGTAATTCGTCTTTTCCCGGGTTCAAACCGTGAGTCCAGGAATGATAAAGATGAGAATGATCAATGATTTTCCCGGCTAATGTAAGGGCGGTGCCACTGGGTGTGTCTTTTTTATGAATGTGGTGACTTTCCTGTATGCTGAAGGAATATCCCATATCTTCAGGATGATACGCAGATAATTTCTCTGTAAGTTTGAATAACAGATTCACACCGATGCTGAAATTTGATGCATAAAACAGTGTGCCCTCAAGCTTCTCCATCTCGGCAAGAATCCGGTTAAACCCGTTTAGCCAACCGGTTGTTCCGCAAACAACGGGTATGCCTGCCTCAAAGCAGGTAATCAGGTTTTGTGGAGTTGCATCCGGTTCAGTAAATTCAAAAGCTACATCCACAGAATCCGGATTTAAGCTTTTTAACTCATCCCGGTTATTTTTATCAATTACCGAAACCACTTTATCTCCCCGGGCACGTATCCTGGATTCAATAATCCGGCCCATTTTGCCATATCCAATTATAGCTGCTTTCATGCAAAAAGGTTATACGTTTTTCGTTATGCGAAGATATAAAAAAGGGAAGTCTTCACAGGACTTCCCTTAATTTGTGACGTGATCCGCCTGACTATTTGACTTTTTTTACTTTGTTGACGATTGCGGTGAACGCTTTGGGGTGATTCATGGCCAGATCAGCCAATACCTTACGGTTTAATTCGATCTTTGTTTTGGCCATTTTGCCCATAAATTCAGAGTAGGAGATACCATGTGTCCGGCATCCGGCATTTATCCTCTGAATCCACAGAGCTCTGAATTCACGCTTTTTATTTCTTCGGTCACGATATGCATAACTTAATCCTTTTTCGTATGCATTTTTTGAAACAGTCCAGACATTCTTCCGGGCACCGAAATATCCCTTTGTCTCTTTAAGGATCTTCTTCCTCCTTCTTTTGGAGGCTACTGCATTTACACTTCTTGGCATTTTTTCTTTGTTTTTGAAAGCAGGCGGCCCGTAATGGCACTTGATGGCGCTGCATTCCGGTTAACACTCATAAAACCTGAAGATCTACTTCATACCCAATAAAAGTTTCACACTCTTCTCGTTGGATTTGTCAACATTGGCAAAGTAGCCCAGATTGCGCTTGCGCTTTTTCGACTTCTTTGTCAGAATATGGCTTTTATAAGCATGCTTTCTTTTGATCTTACCCGTGCCGGTCAGGCTAAAACGTTTTTTTGCACCGGCATTAGTTTTCATTTTTGGCATTTTACTATAATTTATCTAAGTCTTTTTCGGTGAAATGAAAATGGTCATGCGTTTCCCTTCCAATATAGGCTTCTGATCAAGTTTGCCATAATCTTCAAGTTCATCAACAAACCGCTGGAGCAACTCTTCACCCTGTCCTTTGAATAAAATCGATCTTCCTTTAAAGAATACATAAGCTTTAACTTTTGCTCCGTCTGAAAGAAACTTTTTTGCATGATTTAATTTGAAATTGAAATCATGGTCATCTGTCTGCGGACCAAACCTGATCTCTTTTACAACAATCTTTGTTTGTTTGGCCTTGAGCTCTTTTTGTTTTTTCTTTTGCTGATAAATGAATTTGCTGAAATCAATGATTCTGCAAACAGGTGGATCAGCATGTGGTGATACTTCGACCAGATCAAGCCCTAAATCGTCAGCAAGGTCAAGTGCCTTCCTGATATCCACAATTCCGGGGTTCTGAATATTATCACCAACCAAACGAACCTGACGATTACGGATCTCTTCATTGATCCTGAACTTATCTCTCAGGTCCTCTTGCCTTTTGGGCCTGGGGCGACGACGCCGAATCTGGCTGATAGTTTTGTCCTCCTTATTTAGTTAGTACTCTTATTGCAATTATCAATGTTTTAATTGCAAATCTAATTCATCATTGATGAATTTAACAAATTCTGACAGTTTCATAACTCCTAAATCTCCTTCCCCCTGCTTTCGAACCGAAACCGTCTTTGAGATTTGTTCTTTTTCTCCAACAATCAACAGGTAGGGAATGTGCTTTAACTCATTATCCCTTATCTTTTTACCTACTTTTTCGTTGCGTTCATCAATCAGGGTGCGAATATCGGAATTATTTAGAGATTTTAAAACACTTTGCGCGTAATTGTTGAATTTTTCACTCACAGGGATAATAACTGCCTGATCAGGAGCAAGCCATAACGGGAATTTTCCGGCGGTATGCTCAATCAATACAGCGACAAACCGTTCCATCGAACCAAACGGGGCACGGTGGATCATAACCGGCCGGTGTTTCTGGCTGTCCTCTCCAATATATTCGAGATCAAAACGTTCGGGCAGGTTATAGTCGACCTGAATTGTGCCGAGTTGCCATTTCCGACCCAAGGCATCTTTAACCATAAAATCAAGCTTTGGTCCGTAGAAAGCAGCTTCTCCATATTCAATGGTGGCATCTAATCGTTTTTCTGAAGTTACTTCAATAATGGCTTGTTCAGCCTTATCCCAGTTTTCATCAGATCCGATATATTTTTCAGGTTGATTTTTGTCGCGCAGAGAGATCTGCGATTCAAAGTTTTCAAAATCCAGGGTTTTAAAAATATACAGCACGATCTCAATAACTTTGGCGAACTCTTCTTTTAACTGATCCGGTGTACAGAAAATATGAGCATCATCCTGGGTAAACCCCCTGACACGGGTCAATCCATGCAATTCACCGCTCTGTTCATACCGGTATACTGTGCCAAATTCTGCATACCTGATTGGCAAATCCCGGTAAGAGTGTGGTTTTGAACGATAAATCTCACAGTGATGGGGACAGTTCATGGGTTTCAAAAGAAACTCTTCGCCTTCAGTCGGAGTATGGATCGGTTTGAATGAATCATGACCATATTTTTCATAATGACCCGAAGTGACATAAAGTTCTTTCTGACCGATATGTGGGGTAATCACAGGTTCATATCCGTATACCTTTTGCACTTTTTTTAGAAATTGCTCTAACCGCTCCCTCAATTGCGCTCCTTTTGGAAGCCACAATGGCAAACCATTTCCAACCCGCTGAGAGAAAGTGAACAGTTCCATCTCTTTCCCGATCTTGCGGTGATCACGTTTTTTTGCTTCCTCAAGCATCGTGAGATAATCCTCAAGCATCGATTTTTTAGGAAAGGTAATTCCGTATATGCGGGTTAATTGTTTGCGATGTTCATCACCCCGCCAGTAGGCACCTGCAATACTTAACAGCTTAATCGCTTTGATACCCGAAGTGTCCTGAAGATGGGGACCGCGGCAAAGATCTGTAAACGAGCCGAGCTCATAAAATGTTATGGTCCCGTCTTCTAATTCCCCGATTAATTCGGTTTTATATTGATCCCCTTTCTTCTTAAAAAAATTTATTGCCTCATCTTTTGTAACCTCCTTACGGATCAAGACGTTTTTCTGAGCCGCCAATTGATACATCTTTTTCTCAATTTCAGGAAGATCATGCTCGGTAATAACTATATCGCCCGGATCCACATCATAGTAAAAACCCTGCTCTATGGCCGGACCGATACCGAATTTAATTCCGGGATACAGAGCTTCAAGAGCTTCAGCCATTAAATGTGCAGATGTATGCCAAAATGTATGTTTGCCTTCGGGATCTTCCCATTTGTGTAATATGATGGCAGCATTATGAGTGATCATGCGGGTAAGATCCCACAATTCATTGTTTACAGTAACCGATAAAACTTCTTTTGCTAATCTGGGGCTGATGCTTTTCGCAATCTCCCAACCGGTAACTCCTGACTTATAAGATCTGACAGAGCCGTCAGGAAAAGTAATTTCAATCATGCCGTTGCTTTTTGAAAACGTAAAGTTACAGAAAAAAACCTGCCGGCTACATCAAACCGGCAGGTTCTCTGTGCCCAGAACAGGACTCGAACCTGCACGTTCTTGCGAACACTAGTCCCTGAAACTAGCGCGTCTACCAATTCCGCCATCTGGGCATCGGGATTATCTATGTTAAAAACGCCTCGTGCCCAGGACAAGAATCGAACTTGCACGACCTAATGCGGTCACATGGCCCTCAAC
>JAGHDB010000188.1 GCA_021160155.1 Bacteroidales bacterium
CAATACATCGGGGGAGATTCGACTTATATCATCATCCCCAATGAAGTGATGGAGATGAATTGTCTGCTGCCCTATGCAGGCGAAGGTTTTTTCCCGGCTTCACTGGCCGAGCCGATGTCGTGCATCGTAGGGGCTTTTCATGCCGGTTACCATGTGCCAACCGGTACGTACCGGCATGAAATGGGGATCAAAACGGGAGGTAACCTGGCTATTCTGGCGGGTGGCGGACCGATGGGTCTGGGGAGTATTGATTATGCCCTGCATCACAGCCGGAAGCCCGGTTTATTGGTGGTGACGGATATTGATGATGACCGCCTCGCCCGGGCTGAAAAACTTTTTCAGGTTGCAGCGGCAAAAAACGGGATACGTTTGGTCTGTTTGAATACGGATAAAGAAAAAAATCCCGTGGCCCGGTTGTTGTTACTTACCCGGGGCAGGGGATTTGACGATGTATTCGTGTTTGCCCCGGTGAAATCTGTGGTGGAGCAGGCTGATCAGATTCTGGGACGGGACGGTTGCCTCAACTTTTTTGCCGGTCCGACCCGGCCGGACTTTAAAGCCGAACTGAACTTTTATAACGTCCATTACGCAGCCACTCATATTGTGGGCACCAGCGGGGGTAATACCGATGATATGCGTGAATCCCTCGAATTAATGTCACAGGGAACAGTCAACCCGTCTATGATGATTACCCATGTGGGAGGACTTGATGCGGTAGTAGAAACTACTAAAAACCTGCCCCATATTCCGGGTGGTAAAAAACTGATCTATACGCACCTTTCCCTGCCGCTTTTTGCATTGAAAGATCTTCCCGGGCTGGCAAAGAATGATCCGTTTTTTCAGGGGCTTCATGAAATCGTTGCAAAGAACGACTTTATCTGGAACCTCGAAGCAGAGGCTTATTTACTCGAAAAAGGGAAATCAATTAACCATTAGAAATTTTTCAGAATGAAACTATTAATGATTTACATGCGGAAATTCTCTTACACACCTACCGTTAAAACTATTGAAACCATGCCGGATGACGCCCGTGGAAAGAGTTTCACAGAGGTGCAAACTGCTTTTATCCAGGTAGAACAGGCGGATGAAGAACAAGAATCTGCCGTCACCAAAAAGTTGTTGAAAAACCTGAAATGGATCGCCGGTAAGAATAATACCAAACATATTGTCTTACATTCATTTGCCCATTTGTCTGATAGTAAAGCCGATCCGGAATTTACCAAAACTCTTTTCGATCATGTGGAAGAACGATTAACCAATTCCGGGTTTGTAGTGGACCAAACGCCATTCGGCTATTTTCTGGATTTAGAAGTGGATGCTCCGGGATATTCACTTGCCAGGGTGTTTAAAGACATATGATTTAATACGGTTTTCACGGAATTATTTGTTACATTGCTTCAGCAGGGCCGGCTTGTATTTCAAGAGCCGGAGGTTTATACTATATATGCATAAAAGAGGTTTCGGGATATTAATAATTATCTGGACTCTGTTAATATTGAGTGCCGGATTTGTCAATATCTGGTTTTCAAACAGAAGCAGTAAAGAGAGAATAAAGGCTTCGGCAAACAGTTTTTTCAAAGAGATTGTAACCATACGAAGCTGGAATGCGCTTCATGGAGGTGTCTATGTCAGAATAGACAGTGATAATTTGCCGAATCCCTATCTAAAGGTACCTAACCGCGATCTATATGTAAATGATACACTTTCACTTACTTTGATCAATCCGGCCTATATGACCCGGCAGATAGGTGAATTGGCCCAGGTCAGAGATAACGTGCATTTTCATATCACTTCGCTTAGGCCCATTCGCGAAGCGAACCATGCGGATGCCTGGGAAACCGAAGCATTAAAAAGTTTTGAAAACGGCAACCCGGAGTATTTTGAGCGGGTTAAAATGGGAGATTCTGTTTATTACCGTTATATGGCTCCACTTTGGGTTGAACCTTCGTGTCTTAAATGCCATGCCAAGCAGGGTTATCACCTTGGGGATATCCGGGGGGGCATCAGTGTCAGCCTTAAGGGGGCTCCGTATGACCGGCAATACGGTTATGATACACTCAGGATGGGAGTGATCTATATTGTCATTTTTTTTCTTGGACTGTGGGGATTGCTATATGTACGAAAATTTACCTGGAATCAGTTTAAAATTATCCGGGATCATAACCGCAAATTGCGGGAGCACGAGCAAAAATTAAAACAGAATAACAAGCAGATGGAGAAACTCATCTCCGTTATTGCCCATGATTTACGTGGGCCGATTGGTAACTTAATGGTAACCAGCGATCTGTTGAATTCAGACGACGATGGAATCAGCCCTGAACACCGCAGGAAACTGGTGGCAAACTTACATCGTTCAGCTGAAAGTACATATGAATTATTGCTTCATCTGCTTTCATGGGCAAAAGCCAAAAGAGGAACCATGCCCTGCCGGCCTGAAAAAATACCGGTCGGCGAACTGGTTGATGATGCGGTTCAGGTGCTACAACCCGCTGCTAAAAGTAAATCACTGGTTGTAACAAAAAATGTGGATCCGGTACAGATCTTTGCCGATCGTGACATGATGAGAACTGTGATTAGAAATATCCTGGGTAATGCGGTGAAATTTACCCATCGTGGTGGCCGGATCAGGATTGAAGCACATCAGGCAACTGCCGGTTCAGTTGATATCATTGTGGAGGATTCCGGGGTAGGGATATCAAAAGAGCTGATCGATCAATTTTTTCAGTCCGGAGAAATATCTTCTTCACAAGGTACGGACGGAGAGAAAGGAACCGGACTGGGATTGCTGCTGATAAAAGAATTTATTGAGACCAATAAGGGAAAACTTCGCATTGAAAGCGAACCGGGTAAAGGAACAAGAGTAATCCTTTCGATGCCGGCCGGTTAAATTTTCGATACGGGTATGATAAAAGTAATTTTGTTTTTCTGTTTATTCCCGATATTTCATAAAACAAATCTCCAGATTAATTTAGCCTGTACAGTAGTATTTTTAATCTGCCATTGCGTATTGTCAGTATCAATCAATTGATTGACAACAAAATAAAAATTTGTTCCGGGAGTCGGAATCCAGTTCACGCGGAAATTCAGTAACAGTTCTTTGTCTTCGTTGTTCCACTGACCGAACAGAGAGCCGAACAGATCGGGATTTACGGCAAAATTAACTCTTCCCCCGACCTCATGAACCACAAATGATCCTTCAGGCAGAGTAATGTCATTACGGGTATAATCGCATTGCAACCTGACATGGCGATTGATTTGCCAGGTCAGTTGACTTTCCAACGCGGTACGTTTGCCGTTATAAAAACCGCCCCAGTTCACAAACATAGATCCGTACAAGGGTCTTCCGTCAAATGTTTCGAATTGCAGTTCCCAGTCGGTGAACCCGTATTTATCTTTCGGTATGCTGATGTCCTCATGAATATTAAAATCTTTGGTCAGGTTTTCTATTTTTCGCTGGAAATTGAACTCCATGAATTCACCGCTTTTTGTGGTGAAACCCAAAGGCCTGAATTCTGTCCACAAAGACTGCATTTTTTTTGTCCGGTCATCAAAATAGTAATTGAAATCGAATGGTTTAAAAACCAATCGTTGGATCCAGGGTAACCATTTCGGCCTTGGTTTGATATGCATATCCGAGCTGATCATCACGATAAAGTACGAACTTTGTTTTTTATGAAAGGTTTCATAATTTTATCATTCTGAACTACTGATCAATCCGAAAGACATGAGGCGTTTAATAATTCGTATAATAGAATTAGGGAAAACGAGAAACCTCTCAAATCGGGTTGGATTTACTCTTAAAAAAAAGCGACCTTAAAAAGGCCGCTTTAAATGTTTTCACAACGGAATAATCCTTATTGTGAATAGCTTCAAATTGTGTAGCCAAGATAGTTAATTTTTAATATATAACCAAATGAAAAAGGTATTAGGTCTTGACTTGGGCACTACCAGTATTGGCTGGGCTTATGTACATGAGTCAGAAAATGATAATGAGAAATCTTCGATTCAAAAACTTGGAGTAAGAGTAGTACCGGTTTCTACTGACGAAGAAACCGATTTTCAAAAAGGTAAATCCATCACACTTAATGCCGACCGCACTTTAAAACGTGGGATGCGCCGTAATCTTGACCGATATCAGCAACGCAGATCTTATCTCATTGAGATACTAAAACAACACGGGTTTATTAACCGGGATACGATTCTTACTGAAACCGGAGTGAAATCCACTTTTGAAACATACCGGTTAAGAGCCAGGGCGGTTAACGATAGAATTGAGAAAGAGGAATTTGCCAGGGTCTTATTGATGATCAATAAAAAGCGTGGATACAAAAGTAATAGAAAAGCAAATAATGACGAGGAGGGAAATTTGATTGATGGAATGACAATTGCAAAACAACTTTATGAACAAAAATTGACTCCTGGTCAATATGTGTTTCGTATGCTTTCTGAAGGGAAAAGAAATATTCCGGATTTTTACCGTTCTGATCTATTAAATGAATTTAATCAGGTATGGAATTTTCAAAGAGAATATTACCCGGATATTCTTACTGATGATTTCAAAAAGCAGATTGAGGGTATTGGTAAAAAAGCAACATCAAAAATTTTTCTGGGACGATATGAGATTTTCACAGCTGAGAATAAAGGAAAGAGAGATGAAATAAAATTACAATCATTCAAATGGAGGAGTGAGGCAATTTCTAAAAAACTCCCAATTCAGGAAGTTGCTTATGTAATATCCGATATAAACCGAAATATAAACAGTTCAAGCGGTTATTTGGGGGAAATAAGTGACAGGAGTAAAGAACTGTTCTTTAATGATGAAACAGTAGGGCAGTATTTGTATCGACAATTAATCAATAATCCACATACTCAATTGAGAAATCAGGTTTTTTATCGCCAGGATTATCTTGATGAGTTTGAAAAGATTTGGGAGACTCAATCCTCGTTTTACGATGAATTGACACCTGAATTAAAATCAAAGATAAGAGATGTGATCATTTTTTATCAAAGAAGATTGAAATCACAGAAACATCTCATCAGTGAGTGTGAGTTTGAGCTGCATCATAAAGCTATTCCGAAATCATCGCCGTTATTTCAGGAATTTAAAATTTGGCAAATTCTGAACAATCTTGAAATCAGAAATTTCAGAACCAGAGAAAAGTTTGTTCTTAATCTTGAGCAAAAGAACGAATTATTTAAAGAACTCAATCTCAGGAACTCATTGACCAAACAACAGGTGTTAAAATTGCTTCATTATGATCATAAGACATTTGATTTGAATTATGATCAGGTAGAAGGAAACCGAACGCTTGCAACTCTGTACGCAACTTATCAGCAATTGCTTGATATAGAAGGCTATGGATTTGATTTTATTAAAATGTCAGTCAACGATATTAAGGATACGGTTTATTCCATTTTTACAGATATAGGCATTGACACTCAGATTCTTCATTTTGATTCGTCTTTGGAGGGGGCATTATTGTCAGAACAACCCATGTATCGCCTTTGGCATCTGTTGTATTCATTTGAAGATGACAACTCAAAACACGGCAATGAAAAGCTACTCATAAAACTCCAGAATAAATTTGGATTTAAACGGGAGCATGCTGTAATTATGGCCGGAATCTCTTTTCAGAATGATTATGGAAGATTAAGTTCCAGGGCAATACGCAAGATATTACCTTATTTAAAAAAGGGAGAAAAGTATAATGTGGCATGTGCCCATGCAGGTTATAATCATTCTTTTTCCAAAACGGCAAGTGAAATGGCCGGCAGGGTACTTCAGGATAAACTCCGGCTTCTGCCAAAAAACAGCTTGAGAAATCCGATTGTTGAGAAAATTCTGAATCAAATGATTAATTTGATTAATGCCATTATTGATGATGAAAACCTGGGTAAACCGGATGAAATCAGAATTGAGCTTGCACGTGAATTAAAGAAAAGTGCCAAAGAGAGAAGTGATATGACCAAAAGAATAAATGCATCCAAAATTGAACACCAAAGAATCGCTGAAATACTCAGGAATGAGTTTGGAATTACAAAGGTGACCCGTAATGATATCATCCGTTATAAATTATATTCAGAATTAGAGATGAACGGATATAAAACCCTTTATACCAATACTTACATCCCCAGGGAGAAACTATTCTCCAATGAATTTGATATAGAACATATTATACCTCAAGCCAGATTATTTGATGATTCTTTCTCAAATAAGACTTTGGCTGTCAGGCAGGTAAATATTGATAAGGGTAATAATACAGCATATGATTTTTTGGCTGAAAAGCTCAATCCGGATGATTTCAATCAATATTTATCCCGGGTTGAAGAGTTGTTCAAAAAGGGTAAGATCAGCAAAGCAAAATACAATAAATTGTTAATGAAAGAATCAGAAATACCTGACGATTTTATTGAGAGGGATTTACGTGACAGTCAGTACATCGCGAAAAAAGCCAAACAAATGCTTGAAGAAGTTGTACGTCAGGTCTCAACAACAACCGGTAAGATTACTGACAGGTTGCGTCAGGACTGGCAATTAATTGATGTGATGAAAGAATTAAACCTTCCGAAATACAGGAAACTGGGATTGACAGAGATCATTGAAGGGAAAAACGGGAAAACGGAAGAGCGTATTAAAGATTGGACAAAGCGTAACGATCACCGGCATCATGCTATGGATGCACTTACAGTGGCTTTTACCAAAAGAAGCTATGTACAATATCTGAATAATTTAAATGCAAGAAGTGATAAAAGCAGCAGTATTTACGGTATTGAGA
>JAGHDB010000198.1 GCA_021160155.1 Bacteroidales bacterium
GCCGCGACGATTTCATAATTGCGGATCGAAGTACAAACTCCCAGCTGCGGTTTAAACCGGAAAATATCCGTTTGAGCCCTGACTCCTGAAATAAAAAGAAAAAATAACCCCGAAATGATCAGGACTGCCCTTTTGAAAGAAAAGAATCGCATAATAATTAGTAATTAATGATAACCTTTTCAACTCCTTAAGCTCTTGGTCGAAATAAAACAATTCACTACCTTTGCGCGTTCATACAAAGATTGAAAAAACATCAGTAAAAGAAAAGGTTAACATGTATTTAACGGCAGAAAAGAAACAGGATTTTTTTGAGAAGTACGGAAAGTCTAATACGGATACCGGTTCGCCCGAAGGGCAGATCGCCTTATTTTCCTACCGTATTGCTCATTTGACGGATCATTTGAAAAAGAACCGCAAGGATTTCAGCACGCAACGTGCACTCATCAGGCTGGTTGGCAAAAGACGCCGGCTTTTAAACTTCTTGAAAGATCGTGATATAGAACGGTATCGCAGTATCATTAAGGAGTTGAATCTGAGAAAATAATCAGACGACGAACAAAAACAAAAAATGTATCAATTATATCAAAAAACCATCACACAGAGTGATGGAAGAACCATTACTATAGAATCCGGTAAACTGGCCAAGCAGGCCGACGGTTCTGTGGTGGTGAAGATGGGGAAAACTATGATTTTAGCAGCTGTTTGTGCTGCAAAAGAGGCAAAAGAAGATGTTGATTTTATGCCTCTGAGTGTGGATTACAAAGAAAAATTTGCTTCTGCAGGACGTTTCCCGGGAGGTTTTCTGAAAAGAGAGGCCAGACCCACAGATTACGAAATATTAATTGCCAGGCTGGTAGACAGAGCACTGAGACCTTTATTTCCTGAAGATTATCATGCAGATGTATTTGTAACGATTAATCTGATCTCTGCGGATAAAGATGCTCCTCCACATGCACTGGCCGGATTGGCAGCTTCGGCGGCATTGACTCTGACGGATGTTCCGTTTGGGGGTCCGATCAGTGAAGTTAGGGTAGCACGAATTGACGGTCAACTTGTAATTAATCCCGGAATTGACGAGTTGGAGAAAGCGGATATTGATATTATTATTGGAGCAACGGCCGATAATATCCTGATGGTTGAAGGAGAGATGAAAGAGGTGTCGGAAACCGAGATGCTTGAAGCAATTAAATTCGGGCATGAGGAGATAAAGAAACATTGTAAGGTACAGCTTGAATTAAAAAAGGAGATGGGGATCGGACCGGTGCGTGAGTATCATCATGAGGAGAATGATGAAGACCTGAGGAAAAAAGTCAGGGATACGTTATATGATAAAATTTATAAAATTGCCAAAGCACATCTCCCGAAACATGAGCGTACCGCAGCATGGGACGATCTGCGTGACAGCTTTATAGAAGAGTTGGGCGAAGATACTGAAGAGCGCGTGATCAAAATGGTCAAACGCTATTTTCATGATGTTGAAAAAGAGGCTACCAGAGACCTGCTATTAAATGAAAGTATCCGGCTGGATGGAAGAAAAACCGATGAAATCCGACCGATTTGGTGTGAAGTGGATTATCTCCCGGCCGCTCATGGATCAGCAATTTTTACACGGGGTGAAACCCAATCTTTGACCACGGTTACATTAGGTACCAAGCTGGATGAAAAAATTGTGGATGAAGTCATGAATCAGGGAAGAGCGCGTTTTTTACTGCACTATAATTTTCCACCCTTTTCTACAGGAGATGCACGCCCGGCGCGTGGTGTGAGTCGTCGTGAAATCGGGCACGGAAACCTGGCTCATCGTGCATTAAAACAGGTTATGCCCGATGATGCTGATAATCCTTATGTAATCCGGGTAGTGTCAGATATCCTTGAGTCTAATGGTTCATCCTCAATGGCAACGGTTTGTGCCGGTACACTTGCATTAATGGATGCCGGTGTGAAATTGAAGAAACCGGTATCAGGTATTGCCATGGGATTGGTTATGGGTAAGGATAAGAAATATAAGATTCTTTCCGACATTTTAGGGGATGAAGACCATCTGGGTGATATGGATTTTAAAGTGACCGGGACCAAAGACGGAATTACAGCCTGTCAAATGGATATTAAAGTAGATGGATTGCCTTACGAGGTACTGGGTGAAGCGCTGGAACAGGCAAAAGAAGGCAGGGCATATATTCTGGAAAAAATGCTGGAAACCCTTAGTGAACCCCGGCCGGATTACAAACCTTATGTTCCCAGAATTCAAACTCTGACGATTCCTAAAGATATGATCGGGGCAGTAATCGGTCCGGGTGGTAAGATTATCCAGGAGATTCAGGCAGAAACAGAAACCATCGTTACCATCGAAGAAAATGATGGTGTCGGATTTGTTGAAATTGCCGCTCCTGATCAGTCATCCATTGAAGCTGCACTTGAAATAATACGCGCCATTATTACCGTACCCGAAGTGGGAGAAGTATATAAAGGAAAAGTAGTCTCAATTGTGGCATTCGGAGCATTTGTTGAAATACTTCCCAATAAGGAGGGATTATTGCATATCTCTGAAATATCCTGGGAACGTGTCAATGCTGTGGAGGATGTATTGAAAGAGGGACAGGAGATCGAGGTTAAATTGATCGAAGTGGATCAAAAGACGGGCAAACTCAGGTTGTCACGTAAAGCGCTTTTACCTAAGCCTGAAGGATATAAAGAAGAAAATCATGACAGGAGAGCTCCTCACGACCGGAGACCGCCGAGAGGACGTGACCGGGGTGGTGACCGGAGACCGCCGAGAAAAAATTACGAGAGACATTAAAAAAAACCCGGCACCTGCCGGGTTTTTTTATTTTTATGGTATGAAATCTTCAAAATTGCCGTCTTGCCCATATCAATATGTTGTGATTGAAGGAAATATTGGCGCCGGAAAAACTTCTCTTGCAACGAAAATCAGTCAGGATTACCGGGCGAAACTTATTCTGGAACGTTTTGCCGAAAATCCCTTTCTGGAGAAATTCTATCAAAACCCTGATCGATATGCCTTGTCGCTGGAAATGGCTTTTTTAACAGATCGCTATCATCAACTTAAGGATGAACTTCAATCCGGAGATATGTTTCACCCGTTTTTTGTCTCTGATTATTACTTTACAAAGAGCCTCATTTTTGCCCGGAATACTTTATCAGGTGATGAGTTTCATTTGTATGCCCAACTTTTTCATATTATTCATTCATCACTTCCAAAACCTGATCTGTATGTTTATTTGCACCTTGATACCAAACAACTCCTCTGGAATATTCAAAACCGGGGTCGTGCCTATGAAAAAGTCATTACTGCTGACTACCTTGACTCGATTCGTTCAAGTTATTTTGAGTATTTGAAACAACAATCTGAAATGAGAATTGCCCTGGTGGATACACGAAATCTTGATTTTATTGTTCATGAGGAGCATTATCATCTGTTATTGGAAACTATTTTTAACCGAGACTTGTCTCCGGGTATTACCAGATTGTTTCCAAATACGGACGGATAAGTGTTTTGAGCACATTACTTAATAGTTGAGTGAAAAAAATGCCGTATCTTTCGTAAACATTTATAAATTTGCAAGAGTTTTTGAAAAACTGGTAAACAAACATTTTAAGTCGGGTCAATATGAAAAAATTCAACACTTTTTTGATGATTGCTGTAGCTGCTGCATTCATGCTGTCAGGCTGCAGTGGATTGAACAAGATGAAGAAGAATGCTTCTGACATCAAGTATGAGGTAAATCCAGGAGTTCTGGAGATGCATGGAGGGCAGGTAGATCTTGCCATTAACGCTCGTTTCCCTGTAAAGTATTTTGATAAAAAAGCCGTAGTAGTAGCTACTCCGGTTTTGAAAACTCCTCAGGGGGAGGTTGAATATAAACCTGTGACACTGCAAGGTGAGAAAGTGACTGCCAATAACAAAGTGATCAATTATACTTCGGGTGGTCGTTTGAGTTATCAAAGCACAGTGCCTTATAATAAGGAGATGCGGGTTTCTGAACTGGTACTGAAAATGAAAGCCAGTAAGGGTAATAAAACTGTTTCTTTTGACCCGGTGAAACTGGCTGACGGAGTTATTTCAACTCCTGTATTGCTGGAGACACTGGAAGCCCAGCCTATTGTGGCACCTGATAAATTTCAAAGGATTATTCCTGATACGTATCAGTCAGAGATTTTATATAAAATTAATAGTGCCAATGTCCGGAAATCAGAGAAAAACTCAGAAAAAATCAGCAAGCTGAAAGAAGAAATTAAAGCAGCTCAGGCAAAGGATAATGTAAAGTTTAGAGATATAAAAATCTCTGCTTATGCTTCTCCGGATGGAAAACTTGATTTCAATAGCAAGTTGGCCAATACCCGTTCAAAAACTGCCGGGAAATACTTTAAGAAAGAGCTGGAGAAAATGAACATCTCCAAAGCTTCACAGGACGAACTGTTTAAAATGATGTCTACCGCTGAAGACTGGCAAGGTTTTAAAGAACTGGTCAGTAAATCTAATATCCAGGATAAAGATTTGATTCTTCGTGTTCTTTCGATGTATAATGATCCTGAGGTTCGCGAAAAGGAGATTCGTAATATTTCTGCCGCGTTTACTGAACTGGCCCAGGAGATTCTACCGCAATTGCGTCGTTCTAAATTAATCGTGGATGTTGATGTAATCGGTAAATCTGACGAGGAGTTACTTAGTCTGGCCCAGTCAGATCCTTCTGCATTAAACGTAGAGGAGATTCTTTATGCCGCAACCCTGACCAATGATGTGAAAAAGCAGAATGCTATTTACCAACATGCCACCGAGTCTTTCCCCCGCTGCTATCGTGCATGGAACAACCTGGGAATGACTTATCTGCAAATGGGCGACCTTAATAATGGGAAACGGGCTATTGGGAAAGCTTCCAGCCTGAACAGTAAAAATGCCATTGTTTTGAACAACGAGGGTGTCATTGCTTTAGCCGAAGGTGATTTTGACAAGGCTGAAGGACTTTTCAGAAGTGCTGCCGGTGTTGGTAATGAGGTAGATCATAACATGGGCATCATCAATATTAAAAAAGGGAACTACAGCCAGGCTGTCAATCATTTTGGTTCATCCTGCCTGTTCAATGCTGCATTGGCTCAAACTCTGAACAAAGACTATTCCAAGGCATTGAAAACCCTTGACTGCATTGAATCTCCCTGCGCCATGACCGATTATCTGAAAGCAGTAGTCTATGCTCGTCAAGGACAAAGTGCTCAGATGATGAAAGCCCTTGCTGCTGCCATCAAAGCAAAACCAGAATTAAAACAAATGGCTGCAACCGATTTGGAATTTGGGAAATTTTTTGAAGATGCAAAATTCCAGGCGTTGGTGAAATAATTGTAACCCGGTATATATATAAATAAGCAAAGGCGCATAAAAAATATGCGCCTTTGCTTATTATCGTCAGATTGATTATTGCAATGCAAACCTGACCGGTATGGCCATGCTGACATTGACGGGCTTACCCCTCTGGTAACCGGGTTTCCAGGCCGGCGCATCCTTTAGAATTTGTACTACGGCATCATCAAGCGAGGTATCCACCCCTCTGACCAGTTTAATATCTTTTATTTTCCCATCTTTCCCGACAATAAAATTGACATATACCGTTCCTGAAATTCCATTCTCCAATGCTACAGGCGGATATTTGATATGCATTTGTACCCAGTTCCTGAATTCTTCCAGTCCGCCTCCCTGGAATGAGGGCATTTGATCAACAGTGTAAAAGACCGCTTCTCCATCAGAAGTCAATCCGGGGGAGGATTGAGTCGTAGCAGCAGACGCTATCCTGCGCTGATACATGGTAATATCTTCACGGCTCAAGCCGGCTTTTAAGAACTCTTTTTCTATACCCATTTGAGCGATCTCAGTTTTGCTCATTTTTTGATAATCAGGATGATCCGTTTCAGATTGGGATGACTTGGTACAAGCTGTGAACCAAATCAATGCTGCAATTAAAGGCAGTATTAAAAAATATTTTAATGCTGCCCACCGGTTATGTGTTTGATTTAATAACATAGTAAACCTCCTTTTAATTAATAATTTTTGATTGAATGAATGAACCATTGAAAGACGGGGGAGTTGAAACTGGCTGTATAATAATTTCAGGGAGTAGAGATACCTGTCTTGCGGATGGATGGCACGGTCAGCCAAATATTCGTGGTTGAGTTGCATCTGACGCTTCAACAGATAAACAACGGGATTGTAGAAAAACAGGATTTGAATCAATTCTATAAGTAAAATATCCAGTGTATGCCACTGTCTGATATGTGCCGTTTCATGACGGATAATCATATCTGATATATCTGACCCGGATTCGGTAGAATTTAATGAGGAGGGTAGATAAATCCTTCTGAGAAAACTAAAAGCCGGATACCCGTCAGGTAACAAAGTGGCCTTCACTCCCAGAATAGTTGTGCCGGGATGCTTGATCCGCCACTGCCATATTCTGAAGAGGCTTGCCAGTGCACGAAAGGTCATGAGGGCGACTCCCATTCCATATAGAAATATAATTACCTGTATGATATCCGGTCTCCAAACCAGTCTCCCGGATACAATTACTTCGTCCAGTATCAGCGGGGTAGTGGTATGTGTGGCAGGAATACTGATTATGGGAATTGTGATTCCCCCGGCAGGTGAAACAAAAAACCAGTCAATCTGAATCAGTGGAAGAATAACAGATAATATCACTCCGGACAGCAAAATGAACCGGTTAAGTACAAAATGAGTCTCACCTGAAAGAAACAGGCGGTAGAAACCATAAAACATGATCAGAAAACCGTTTGACAGAATCAGGTATCTTAAACAGTTATCCATTATGCTCTTCGTTTTTTTGTTTGAGTAAATTCAATAACTCTTCAACATCCTTGAGATTCAGATCTTCCTTTCTCGAGAAGAACGAAACCATTTTGTTGATGCTGCCGTCAAAATAGTTGTCCAAAACTTTACGAAGTGTGAAATGAGAATACTCTTCTTTACTCACATTGACGGCATATTGGTGAGTCGGACCAAAAACTTTATGTTTCACAAACCCTTTGGTCTCAAGAATTCTGACAATGGTTGATACGGTACTGTATGCCGGTTTGGGATCCGGCAGCCAACTGATGATCTCCCTGACAAAAGCCGGGCCATGAGACCACAATACTTGCATGATCTGTTCTTCTGCTTTGGTTAATTCGCGCATGGTTTTTCTTTTAAGCAAATATACAGCGATAAGTTTAGATAAACAACTAAAAAATTAGTTGAGTTGATAAACGGGTAGAATATTATGATAAATCATGGGTTTAAAAGTCATTGTTGCGGTTCTGTACTATTTCCCATAGTAC
>JAGHDB010000073.1 GCA_021160155.1 Bacteroidales bacterium
CCGCACCTCTCGTAATATTAGCCGGTTGGATCGCGGGTCCGTTTCTTTCCCGAAAGAAAAATGCAATAGTAATCGGTCTGTTGTTTTTCATGATCCTTTTCCCGCTTTTCTGGGTCATGCTAAACCACTCCAATCTATACGACGGATTCAGACATCTCCTGTTCATCTATCCGGTAGTCTGTGCCCTGAGCGGAGCAGCCTGGTCAGAATTAATCCGTAAATCACGGAAACAGATTGTTCGTCCGGCTGTCATCCTTTTACTCGCAGCAGGAATTACCGGGCCGTTCATTTTTACCATCCGGAATCATCCTTTGGAGTACACCTATTTCAATCAACTGGCCGGTGGTTTCAATAAAGCTTACGGACGTTATGAAATTGATTATTATTACCACAGTGTGGGGCAGGCCGTGCAGTGGCTTGAAAACGAAGTGCTTCAAACAATACCGGATTCAACCGTTACCGTAGCTTCAAATTTTCCTTTGGAACCTTACCTGTTAAAACACTCTTTTTCGGGTCAAACAGTATATACCGGCTGGTATGAACGAACCCGGGTCAATTGGGATTATGGAATTTTTGTAAATAATTTTATCAGTCCGTATCAATTGCAACATCATAACTGGCCACAGGTTTCAGCTTTGCACAAGATCAATATCAACGGCTTACCGGTATGTGTGGTTCTAAAAAGAGAAAATAAACAGTCGCTACACTGTCGCGATCTCTATATTTCCAAACAATTCAATGAGGCCAATCGCTGTTACAGTCAGGTAGTAAAAAACCATCCGGCAGATGAGATGAGTCTTCTATACCTGGGCTGGACGTACCATTACCTGTCAAATTATCAAGCATCAAACCGGATTGCCGGCCGGATTTTAGCTTTGCATCCCGAATCAGAACCGGCCCGGGTATTGCAAGCCACCAATCTGTTATACCAGGATCAGGTAAAACGCAGTCTGTCTGCAGGGTTAAAGGCACTTCAACTCAATCCGAAATATGCCCCGGCACAAAATATCGTCAGGCAGGCACAGGATTCGCTCCGATGAATCCCAATTATTAAAAATTGTTAAAGAATATTCAACATGCTGGTTTTGTGCATATTTTTAACTTTTTAATCAAACACACAAATGGAATCATGAAAAAATACACACTCCTTCTGGCAGCTCTTTTTTCCTTTACATGGGTTTTCAGCCAAAAAGCAGACTTCCGTTCTGCAGAAAAATTCAGTTCTTCAAACATCAGAAAGATGATCGGAAGTACTTCGGTTCGTGCCAACTGGTTAAAAAAGAGCGACCGTTTCTGGTATTCATACAAAACCGGGGACGGGAATTTTTACTGGCTGGTTGATCCTGCCAAAAAAATCAAAAAGCCGCTTTTTGATAATTATTACCTGGTATCAGAAGTAAACCAACTGGTAAATAAAATTCTGAATCCGCTAAATCCCGAAATTAAAAAACTGGAGTTTAAAGACGATAATAAATCTTTCACCTTTGAAGCTGACAGCTTTAAATTTCAATATGTACTTAAAACACAAGCCATTACAGTTATTGACACCATCCGTAAAGAGAAAAAGAAGCATGATGCCTGGAAATCTTATAATAAAGACTCCACCTGGATTGTTTTTGCCAAAGAACACAATCTCTATTTAATGAAAGCCAAAGATCCCGATAGTGTAGAGTACCAACTGACTACAGATGGGGAGCAATATTACTCTTACCAGGCAAACAGCCGCGACACCACCACCGGTAAACGGCTGCGTGCCAATGCCAGATGGTTTAAAGACGGTACAAAACTTTACTCTGTGCGCCGTGACTCACGTAAGGTCAAAAACCTCTGGGTAATCAACGTATTAAAAGATCCCCGCCCTGAACTTGAAACATACAAATACGCCATGCCGGGTGATAAATTTGTACCCCAGAGCAAATTGTATGTTTTTGATGTGGCTACAAAGAAAGGGGTGAAAATAGAAACTGAAAAATGGAAAGACCAAACGCTGCGGGTTCAGTTAGTGGGTAAACGTTCGGATGTACTTATTTTTACCCGGACTGACCGTACAGTTGCAAAAAAGGATATTTGTCTTGCCGATACCAAAACTGGCAAAGTTAAAGTATTGTTTTCAGAAACAGATGAGCCTTATTTTAACCCGGATTACAGTACTCTTCATATCATCAATGACGGTAAAGATCTGATCTGGTGGTCGGAGCGTACCGGTTTCGGGCATTACTATCTTTACAACGGAGAGGGGCACCTGGTAAATCCGATTACGAAGGGTAACTTTATTTGTGGCCGGATACAGCGAATCGATACCCTTAACCGGGTACTTTATTTTGAAGGATTCGGCCGGGAAAAAGGCATTGATCCTTATTACTCAATGATATACAGAGTTGATTTCGATGGTAAAAACATGAAGCTTCTAACCCCTGAAGATGCCACACACCGGATCAGCATACCCAAAGAAGACAGCAAATATTTTGTAGATACCTATTCGCGAGCCGATATGGCTCCCAAATCGGTATTACGCAACAATAAAGGCGAAGTGATCCTGGAACTGGAGCAGACGGATCTGACCCGCCTGTATGAAACCGGATGGCAAATGCCCGTACGTTTTAAAGTTAAGGCTGTAGATGGCGTGACTGATCTCTACGGAGTAATGTATAAACCCATCAAAATGGAAAAAGGGCGTAAATATCCCATCATTTCTTATGTATACCCGGGACCACAGGTTGAATCGTTTTCAAGCCTCTGGAGTGCTACCGGCCGCTACAACAACGCCCTGGCTCAACTGGGTTTCGTGACCGTAGCCATGGGTCACCGCGGGGGAAGTCCGAAGCGCTATAAATATTACCACACTTACGGATACAACAATCTTAGAGATTATGCTTTGGCGGATGACAAATACGGAATAGAACAGTTGGCAGACCGATATGATTTTATTGATATTACCAAAGTGGGAATATACGGGCATTCGGGCGGCGGATTCATGTCAACTGCTGCTATTCTTACCTATCCCGATTTTTATGATGTGGCGGTTTCTTCATCGGGAAATCATGACAACAACATCTATAATCTCTGGTGGGGAGAAACTCATCACGGAGTTAAGGAGGTAATTAAAAAAGTAAAAACCGGGAGTAAAAAGAAAGAAGTAAAAAAAGCATGGCCGTATGAACAGGATTCGGTCAAACAGGTCAAAACGGATACCGTGTTTGAATCCAGCATCCCCAAAAACCAGGATCTGGCCAAAAACCTGAAAGGTCATCTGCTGTTGGTTACCGGGGATATTGACAACAATGTACATCCCGGAAACACCATTCGAATGGCAAATGCTTTGATGCAAGCCGGCAAACGTTTCGATTTTATGATCATGCCCGGCCAGCGTCACGGGTACGGCAAATACAGTCGTTATTTTGAACGGTTAATGTGGTACTATTTTGCCGAATATCTTTTAGGGGATTACCGGACCAATATTGACTTTTACCATCCCGACGAAAACTGACCCGACTATTACAGGCGCCGGATTTTAATATTACGAAACATAGTGGTTCCGCCATGGTCCTGCAGGGCGATATGTCCCTCTTTGTACTTTCCGTATCCCTCTGCATTTTTCCATTTTGAACCGTTTTTCAATTTGTACCAGTCGTCCGTCCACAGATCATATTCTACTACTTTCCGTCCGTTCAGATAGTGCTCCACATGAGGTCCTTTCACAATGATCCTGGCGGTATTCCATTCATCGAGAGTTTTTACCTGACCAAATTTCGCAGGATGCATGTCATAGTTGGCCCCGGAATCATGCAACGGATCGGATTCAGGAAATCCCACATCATCAAGTAATTGATATTCAGGTCCTGTCAAATAAACCGTAGGATATTGATCTCCTTCGACCACGTGGAAAAAAATCCCCGAATTTGACCGTTGTCCGATTTTCCATTCAAGATACAGTTCAAAATCCTTATACACCTCTTTCGTTATGATGTCGCCTCCCTGTCCATGGGGTAATCCCTGTGCTTTCATGGCATGCTCTTCAATAACCCACCCCTGCACTTTCTCTTTTTTATAACCCCGCCACTTATCCATGGAATGACCGTCAAATAACAATTCCCATCCTTCATTTTTCTCTTTTTGAGTTAATTTGTTTAAATGCTGCCCCATGGTTGGGGTACTCCAAACAACCCCGATCAACAGGGTCATGATCCAGATAATTTGTTTTTTCATCGTAAGTTGTTTTTTTGTTTGAGGTAAATTTAACTTTTCTACATGGGAATGTCTATTTTCACCATTAATAATCTGATAAACATCTTTTCATGCGTGCGGTAATACAAAGGGTTCAGAAGGCATCCGTGACGGTTAACCACCGAATCATTTCTGTGATCGATCAGGGTTTGCTGGTTTTTTTAGGTATTGAATCAAATGATAATCAAGAAGATATAAATTGGCTCAGTCATAAAATTGCCGGACTGAGAATTTTTGACGATGAAAACGGCATATTAAACCGTTCGGTCAGGGAGGTAAACGGACATATTCTGGTGGTCAGCCAGTTCACGTTACATGCAAGAATTAAAAAAGGGTTTCGCCCCTCTTTTGTAGATGCAGCTCCTTCTCCGGTTAGCATACCTTTATACGAAGCATTTATCAGGCAATTGGAGTTAGAGCTCGGGCATAAAGTACTGACCGGTGAATTTGGAGTAGAAATGAAAGTATCGCTGGTCAATGACGGTCCGGTTACTATTTGGATAGACACCAAAAACAAACATTAATAATGGAACTGGTCAATCATTTTCTTGAAGCGTACGGACCCGGAGAAGAGGATTATACCGTACAGCGACAAACCCGTGATTTTCTTTCAAAAGCCGGCCGGCAACCTCTTTCAACCGGGATATTAAAAAAATTGATGGGTTTGATCGATTTAACCTCTTTACACACGGATGATCACCTGGCAAAAGCCCGGGAACTGGCCCGGCTGGTCAATCAAATGCCCTCCCGTTTTTCAGGAATACCCCTGGTTGCCGGAATTTGTGTATATCCGCCACTCATCGAAGAACTGGGCAAAGAACTGAAGCAAAAAGAGGTTGCGCTGGTAGCAGTAGGAGGGTCATTCCCCACGTCACAAACCTTTTTGTCAATTAAACTTGCCGAATGTGAGCTGCTTGTTAAAAAAGGTGCGGAAGAAATTGACGTTGTTCTCCCGGTTGGTGCTTTCCTTGCGGGAGAGCATCAAAAGGTACTGGATGAATTGTTGCTGATCCGTGAGGTAACCAAAACGGTCAAACTCAAGGTTATTTTGGAAACCGGGTTATTGCAAACAGCCCATCAGATTCGTCATGCCTCATTTATTGCGATGGAAGCAGGCGCGGATTTTATCAAGACTTCAACCGGAAAAGAGAAACCTGCTGCCACACCTGATGCCGTATATATCATGGCACGGGCAATCCGGGATTTTTATTCAGCAACCGGGAAAATGACAGGTATCAAACCGGCAGGAGGTATTTCCACACCTGAAGAGGTTGCGATTTACTACCATTTGGTGGAGCAAATATTGGGTGAAAAATGGCTGAACGCCTCTTTTTTCAGGATCGGAGCCAGTCGTTTGGCCAATCATATACTTAATGCCCTTGAACCAACTGCAGGCTCGTATTTTTAAACCCGGATGAGCTGGTACCTTATTATCCAGTCATTTATTTATATATTTGTATCTGATTCTATAACAGCTACCTGATGAAATTGCACGAATTAATGCCTGAACAATTAGAGAAAGCGGCCAATATGTTGAAAGCAATCGCTCATCCGGTTCGAATTTCCATTCTCTCATTTTTAGAGGATGGCCAGAGGCTGACTGTCACTGAAATTTATGAACGGCTGAACATTGAGCAATCAACAACCTCACATCATTTGGGAATACTCAAAGACAAAGGTGTGCTTTCAAGTACCCGTGACGGCAAAAACACCTACTATTATCTCAAACATGAGGAGCTCAGTTATATTGTCGATTGCATCAGCAAATGTGCCTGTTGATCTGATTCTACATGTCTAAGATCCGAGTTACAAAGATTTTTCGCTTTGAAATGGCCCATGCTCTGTGGGGTTATGACGGTTTGTGTAAAAATATCCACGGGCATTCCTATATTCTGAAAGTCACCGTAACGGGTACCCCGATTGACGATATAACCGACAGTAAGTCAGGTATGGTAATTGATTTCGGTGATTTGAAGAATGTGGTCAATAACCAGATCGTTGAAGTGTATGACCATGCATTGGTCCTTAACAACCGGGCGCCTGTTGAGAATTTTGACGGGATTGAAGAGATGTTTGATCGAAAGATCTGGTGTGATTTTCAACCAACTGCTGAAAACCTGGTGATCCATTTTGCGGATTTGCTGAAGAAATCGTTGCCCGACCACGTACAATTATACTCTTTAAGACTTTACGAAACGGCAAACAGTTATTCAGAATGGTTTGCCGAAGACCAATTATAGGTTAAAACAAAATCCATGGCTGTTCAGAAACTTTTTCTCCTGGATGCATACGCCCTGATCTATCGTTCTTACTATGCTTTTATTAAAAACCCCCGCATCAACTCAAAAGGGATCAATACCTCCGCTGTTTTCGGGTTTACATTGACACTTGAAGAGGTGATCCGGAAAGAACAACCTTCCCATCTGGCGGTAGTATTTGATCCTCCGGGCCCCGGATTCCGCAATGAAATGTATGAAGCATACAAAGCCCAGCGTCCACCCATGCCTGAAGAGCTACGCCAATCCATCCCCTATATCCGGAAACTGATAGAAGCTTTTAACATCGAACAGATCGAAGTGCCCCGGTATGAAGCCGATGATGTGATCGGCACACTGGCGGTACAGGCTGAACAACAAGGTTTTGAGGTCTTTATGATGACTCCGGATAAAGATTTCTCCCAATTGGTTACCGATCAGATTAAAATTTTCAAGCCCCGTCGTACCGGCACCGGGGTGGAGATTTTGGGGCGACAGGAAATATGCGAAAAGTACAATCTCAAATCACCTGCCCAATTTATTGATATCCTGGCATTATGGGGAGACACCGCAGATAATATACCGGGTGCACCCGGTATTGGTGAGAAAACAGCAAAGAGCCTGATTGAGCGGTATGATTCGGTTGAAGGTATTTACGCCCATATTAATGAGCTGCGAGGCAAACAGAAAGAAAATCTGCTCCATTATAAAGAACAGGTGGAGCTGGCTCATGACCTGGTCACCATCCGTACGGACGCACCGGTGCAATTTGATCCCAACCAGCTTAAATACAAAGGTTTTGATGATCGTGCCATCAAAGAACTTTTCGACGAACTTGAATTCAGAACGCTTCATTCGCGCCTGTTTCCTCAAACCGCACCGACACTTTTTCATTCAGACACCCAATCTTCGTCGGCAACACAAACATCCCTGTTTTCTACTGCCGAAACCGCTGCCGAATCTACCGGAGAATCTTCTTTGCATACGCTGGATCATACGAAACACCGGTACCATTTAATTAACCGGGAAACACAGCTAAACGAAGTCATCGAACTACTCGCAAAACATAAAGAGTTTTGCCTGGATACCGAAACAACCGGTCTGGATGCGTTGGAGGTTGAGCTGGTCGGACTGGCACTTTCATGGAAAAAATCGGAAGCCTGGTATATTCTGTTCCCGGATGACCGTAAACTCACTTTAAAATGGCTTGAACGGCTCAAGCCCGTTCTTGAACGGCCCGGAACGGTCAAAATCGGCCAAAATCTTAAATATGACCTCCAGATATTAGCCAATTACAATATCCACGTGGCACCCCCATTATTTGATACCATGGTAGCCCATTACCTGTTAAAACCTGATGAATCCCATAATCTGAATCATCTTGTTAAAGTTTACCTGAATCATCAAATGATCCCGATCGAACAACTGATCGGAGAAAAAGGTAAAGCACAGGGAACCATGCGTTCGGTTGCAGCGGAACAACAAGCAGAATACGCCGGAGAAGACGCCGATTATACGTTTCAATTAAAACCCCTGCTTGAAAAAGAACTGAAAGAGGCCGGCCTGGTCTATTTATTTGAAAAAATTGAAAATCCCCTGATCCCGGTATTAGCCGATATGGAACGCAAAGGGATCCGTTTGGATCCCGACTCGCTGACCCGTTTTTCAGAGGAACTTGAACATGACATTCAAACCCTGGAACAGGAAATTCTGGATCTGGCCGGGATCCCATTTAATGTGGCATCCCCAAAACAGTTGGGTACCGTGCTTTTTGATCATTTGAAAATAGATCCCGGGGCAAGAAAAAAAACCAAAAGTAAACAATACTCCACCAGCGAAGAGGTACTTACACGACTCAAGTCAAAACATCCTATTATTTCAAAAGTCCTCGAATTCAGGGGATTAAAAAAACTTCAAAACACCTACGTAAAAGTTCTGCCTACCCTGATCAAACCCTCTACCGGGAAAATTCATACACACTTCAATCAAACCATCACAGCTACCGGGCGTCTCAGTTCAATTAATCCAAACCTTCAGAATATTCCGATTCGTGAAACCCGCGGCCGGGCCATCCGAAAAGCATTTGTTCCTTCTGACGACCAGCATGTAATTCTTTCAGCAGATTATTCTCAAATAGAACTGCGTATTATGGCTCATCTGAGCGGGGATGAAAATATGATTGCCGCTTTTAACCGGGATGAAGACATCCACGCCATGACGGCCTCGCTGATCTACGGCGTGTCACTCAACCAGGTAACCCGTGAAATGAGAGGTCACGCCAAGACCGCCAATTTTGGTATTATTTACGGTATTTCGGCTTTCGGACTGGCCCAGCGGTTACATATCCGTCGCGGCGAAGCTCAGTCACTGATTGACGGTTATTTTAAATCTTACCCCGGAGTGAAAAAGTATATGGATTTTTCGATACAAAATGCCAGGGATAAAGGTTATGTTACCACCCTTATGGGTCGTAAAAGGTATCTGCGTGACATTCATTCACAAAATCCGGTAGTCAGGGGAAATGCAGAACGTAACGCCATCAACTCGCCTGTTCAGGGTTCTGCCGCTGACATCATAAAACTGGCTATGATCCGCATACACAATCGTTTTCCGCAAAATGGACTCCGTTCGGCGATGGTACTCCAGGTACACGATGAACTGGATTTTGATGTGTGTAAACCTGAATTGGATCAGGTGAAAGAGATTGTCCGTCATGAAATGGAACATGCTTACCAACTGAAAATAAAGATGGTCGTTGACATCGGTGTGGGAAATAACTGGCTGGAGGCACATGGATGAAACCATCCGGAATTACTTCTGTGATCCTCGCGGGTGGTTCCAGCACCCGTATGGATAAAATGAAAGTCTTTATTGAATGGCGCGGGGAAAACCGCTTATTCAATGGGTATATCAATCTGTAAACTCCCTCTCTGACGAAGTATTGATCGCCGCCAATGAAGGTGATTTTTCTTCACTGAACGCTCGCATCATCCCCGACCGGATCAAGGGTATCGGTCCGATTACAGGTATTGAATCCGGACTGCATGCTGCGGTTTTTTCATGCAGCAATTGAACAGAGAAACAATACCCCCCTCTCTGTAATCCGGCAATTTCATTGACATAAAGTTGACGTGTATCCTATTCTGGATTTTTTCAATCACGAATTGTTTCTAAATTTAAACTCTCCCGAAGATTTTATATAATACTTATGCCACACGTACAAGTCAGATATTTTGGAGCCATTGCAGAAATCACCGGTAAAGAACAGGAGCGTATTCCGTTCAGCGGGCAACTCAACGTCTTGTTGGAAACATTAAAAACAAAGTATTCTCTGCTTCAAACAGCAGATTATCAAGTTTCTGTGAATTTTACGATTATTCAGGATAACCCGATATTGAATGACGGAGATGAAATAGCACTTTTACCTCCGTTTGCAGGCGGATAATGAACAGCCCATATTTAATCAACGGACCCATAACCGATTACTGGATCAAGTCACAACTGTTCCGGTTTCATCAACATCACCAGACCGGAGCCCATGCTTTTTTTCTGGGTCAGGTCAGAGCTGATCCTTACAAAGGAACGCATGTATCCGCCATCGAATATTCAGCCTATCCCGAGATGATTGAAACGGTAATCCATGAAATTGAATCAGAATTGTTTAACCATTTCAATGAAATTCAGACCATAGAGATCCGGCACAGTACGGGTTTGGTCAAAGTTGGCGAAGTGTCTCTTTTTGTATTGATTTCATCAGCCCATCGCAAACCGGTTTTTACCGCTTTGGAAAATTGCGTGGAGTTGATTAAGCACAAGCTGCCGGTATGGAAAAAAGAACTTTATGAAGACGGCTCTTACAACTGGGTTGAACCATCTCTTTAATAACCCAGTATCTTCTTATAACCGGTAGTATCAGAAAGTATTTCCATAGCCTTGTGTACCACAGGGTCATCCCGGAGCATATACGCGATGCGACCTCTTTGATAGTGATACCTGTCGATTATTTCTTCTGCAAGCAATGACCTGATCTCAGGGGCGAATCGATTCATATCCCTGTCCAGATCAGGCTGCATCCGTTTTTGAAGTTCATTAAACAGGGTGCTGTTTTTCTGATAATATTTTTCTTCTTTTGCTTTACTGATCAGGGATTCCATCGCCTGTTCACTCTCTGTGTGATAATTCACCGGCCGGCTTTTTACAAATTCTTTAAACTCCCGGTAAACCGTATCTTTTATTTGAAATGTCATGGTACCCGGTACCGGGTGTCCTGTATTCCGGTATTTGTTGGCAAAGTCAAATATCAAACTTTGATAGACCAGAAAAACGGCGGTATTGCTTAACCTGCGTACAGGGGTTGTCACATCAGGCTGAATACCTCCGCCGTCATAGACCAGCCGGTTATTTTTTGTCCGGAATTCTGAAATCAACGAATCCGGAATTTTACCCACGCTGCCATCCGGGCGTCTGTGGGAGTAATCCAGTGCCTGGATACAGCGGCCGCTGGGAATATAATATTTTGCGGTAGTCAATTTAAGTTTTGCGTTATAGCTGAGATTGCGCATACTTTGTACCAATCCTTTACCAAAAGTTCTTTGACCGATGATCACTCCGCGGTCGAGATCCTGCATGGCACCCGCAACAATTTCAGATGCCGAAGCCGATCCGGAATTTACCAATATTGCCACGGGAATAAGGGTATCCACCGGTTCATGGCGCGTAAAATAACTGTTTTCCCATTGTTTAATTTTACCCCTGGTATTGACTATTTCACAGTTTCTGGGCACAAACAGGTTCATAATTTCAACTGCTTCTATCAGCAAACCGCCCGGGTTACTTCTTAAATCAAGAACCAGCCGGTCAATTCCCTGTTGCTTCAAATCATTCAGTGCTTTTGAAACTTCACCTGCCGCTCCCTCGGTAAAACCCGAAAGACGTATATATCCCGTACGGTCCATCCGGGTATAATAAGGGACATTGGGAATCCTGATTTTTTCCCTGGTCAGGTCGACGGTGATTTTCCGGTTTGAAAAGGGACGTGAAACCGTAACCTGCACGGATGAACCCACGCGTCCTTTCATCAGCATACTGATCTCCTTTGAAGATTTACCGGCAACGGATTTACCGTCGATTTTCATGATTACATCGCCGGGTCTTAATCCGGCTCTTTGTGCCGGTGTGTTTTCATACGGATTGGTGATGATGACTCTGTCGTTTTTTTGTGCAATCATGGCACCCACGCCACCATACTCCCCTGTGGTCATTAATTTAATGTCTTCAATCTGGTTTTCAGGTATATAAACCGTATAAGGATCCAGTGTTTTAAGCATTCCTTTAATGCCGGTCGTAATCAATTTACCGGGATCCGTTTCATCCACATAATAGAGATCCAATTCTCTCATTAAGGAGTGGAAAATATCCAGGTTTTTAGAAAGTTCAAAATCCCGGTTAACCCGGGTTGACCAAAACACCGGGATGGTCAATAAAACCGACAGAAATAATCCGGTTTTGATAATTTTTCTCATTATTTCAATTTTTTAAGGCACAGGGTCATAGCCGTGTCCGCCAAACGGATGACATCTTAGTATTCTTTTGATTGACAGGTATCCTCCTTTGAACGCACCATATTTTTTAAGCGCTTCTACCGTGTATTGAGAACAGGTAGGAGTAAACCTGCAGGTAGACGGGAAAAGCGGAGAAACAGCACGCTGGTAGAACTTCACTATCAAAATAAGGAACCATGCCATACCCTTTCCCGCCAGACGGATTATTTGGCCTATTCGCTTAAACAGAACTTTCATTAATCAGGTCTCTCAATTTTATCCACACTTGTGACAATGACGATTCAATCCGGCGGTACGGCAATATTTCCCGTGCGGTATAAATGATCATAATATTTGCATGGCGTCCGGCTTTTCTCAATACCGGATACCATATTTCATTTTTGCTTAAACGGTATGCTTCCCGTATTCGTCTTTTTATCCGGTTGCGTTGCACGGCTTTTTTAAATTTTTTTTTAGGTACGGCAATTGCCACCCGGGCCGGAAATCTAATCTCTTTATTATCTGTCAGTTGCCAAATGATTCGAAACGGATGAATATAAAAAGACAAACCATGAAGCATCAGCTCCTGTATCTTTTTACGGTGACTCAGCCGCTCTTCCTTGTAAAATTTGTTATTCATCCTCTTCTCTGAGGTATCCTGCAATACAAGAGTGTCAACCCTTTTTCTCCATTCTGGTAATAAAATCATCCAGAGCCATGGTCATCGAGGGAAATTCCGGCGAAGGAACCTGAAGATCGATCCTCAATTTATGTGCCTTGGCTGCTTTTGCAGTTTTCGCACCGAAAGTGCTGATGAATTTGTTGCCCTGTTTAAAATCCGGGAAATTGTGATATAATGATTCAATTCCGGCCGGACTGTAAAAAACGAACATATCGTATGCTTCGGTATCAAGATGTGACAAATCGGTACTGACAGTCCGGTAAAATGTAGCGATTGTATAATCGATGCCGATCGTATTCAATATGTCGGGTATTTCATCTTTATGAATATCCGAAACCGGTACCAGGTATTTTTCACCTTTATGTTTTACCAGCACTTCAACGAGATCACGAATGTGCTTGGTACCGTAAAATATTTTTCGTTTCCGGTACACAATATATTTCTGAAGGTAAACCGCTATCGACTCAGAGGTACAGAAATACTTCATTAAGTCAGAGATCCGTACGCGCACTTCTTCACACACCCTGAAAAAATGATCAATGGCAGTCCGGCTGGTAAAAATAATAGCTGAGAAGTCGTTAATGTTAATCCGGTTAGCTCTGAATTCTTTACCACTTATGCCTTCCACTCTAATAAACTGATAAAAATCTATCTTGATCCGGTGCTTTTCAGCCAGATCAAAATAGGGGGATTTTTTTGTCGCAGGTTTGGGTTGGGAGATTAATAAACTCTTGACCTTCAATTTATTAGGTTTTTGTTATTAGACCTCGAATGCACGATATTATCCCTTCAGGATGGTTTTTACTATCCACCAAACCGGGAAAATTTCAAACGTACAAAGGTACAAAAACCTGTGTAATAATGAAAAATGGTATTGCCTAAGCACTCTCCACTCGCGAAAGGTATGATAAAGCATTCCGGCAAAAATACATCCGTTAATGATATGGATGATCCATTTTTGCATAACCGGTAACACAAAAATTAAAATGATCATGAGTGTCAGCAGCACCATTCCGGTGAACTGAACACTGATCAGAAAAAGCTGATTCAGTTGCCGGGCAGCCTCAAACAGATGAAATTGACGGCCTAATCCGCCGATAATTCCCAGTCGCAGCATCATCAATGCTCCGTAAACGGTCCACACCCATATATACAGTAAAACAGGATCTGTTTTCGTACTCTGTACATTTTCAACATACTGATAATGAACCACAACAAATAAAGATACAGTACACAGGTGAATCAGGATCATGAGTAGGGTAACACGCTGTGATCGCATACTTTTTTCGATAGTAAACCGGCTAACCTCATACATACTGATATATGCCCTTCCGATACGTTGCAGATAGGCAGGGTATATCCATCGTACTACAGCCAGTATCAGGAGCACTCCCAGCAAAACAATATCCATCCATACGTGATTTTGTGTGATCCTGGCTATAGGTTCGAGAAAGGAATTACTCATTAGTCCGGATTTGAATTCGGATGAAAAAAACGGTAAATCAAACGTGCTTTTGCCGGTCCGGTTACCTTACTGATTTGCTCAAAATCAGCCTCTGCTATTTTACTAACTCCTTCGAAGGAGGTCAATAATTTTTCTTTTGTTTTGTCACCGATCCCGGTAATCTGGTTAAGTTCTGAGTCAAAAAGACTGTGTTGCCGGCGTTTACGATGATGTGTGATGCCAAACCGGTGTGCTTCATTTCTAATCTGCTGGATCATTCTCAGGCTCTCACCGGACTTATTCAGAGCCAACGGAACCGGATCATCCGGAAAATAGATCTCTTCCAAACGTTTGGCAATCCCGATCAGGGTAATTTTATTTCTTAACCCGAGTTTTTCGATACTCTCCATGGCCGCATTCAGCTGTCCTTTTCCACCATCTACAATAATAAGTTGCGGCAAAGCTCTTTTTTCTTCTATCAACCTCCGGTATCTCCGGTACACAATCTCTTTCATAGAAGCGTAATCATCCGGTCCGGTAACTGTTTTGATGTTATAATGCCGGTAATCACTCTTTCTCGGTTTCCCGTATCTGAACACCACACAGGCAGCCACTGCATGCCGGCCCATAATATTTGAGTTATCAAAACATTCTATATGTACCGGCAACTTTTTCATCCTCAAATCCTTTTGCAGGGTATTCAGTTTTCTCGTAATTCTTGTGGCAGGAGATTGTTTGATCTGTTCTTTCCTGCGTGCAAGCTGGTAATAATATGCATTCTTCAGTGATAAATCCACCAGTGCTTTTTTATCGCCTCGTTGCGGATGAGTTATTTTAACACCCGGTAAAACAAAATCAACAGGTTGTGAAACAAGTATTTCAGATGCATTATTTGAAATCCGCTGTCTTATTTCCACCATTCCGATCTCAAGTAATTCATTATCCGTTTCTTCGAGTTTTTTTCTGAGTTCAACTGAATGGGACTGTACCAATGCCCCGTCGATAATTTTCAAGAAATTGACATATCCCGCCCGGTCATCACTAACTACTGAAAACACATCCACATGTTTAATTTTCGGATTGACCACCGTTGATTTTGCCTGAAATTTCTCCAGCATGAAAATACGCTCTTTAATCTCTTCGGCCTGCTCAAACGCAAATTTTTCAGCAAGCATCCGCATCTCTTGTTTTAAATTGCGAATAACACTATTTGTTTGCCCTTTTAATATCCGTTCGATTTGATCGATCTGTGCCAGATAATCCTGTTCACTCTGTTTTCCCACACATGGCCCGAGGCAGTTCCCTATATGGTATTCCAGGCAGACTTTGAATTTCCGTGATTCGATATTTGCGTTGTTGAGCAGGTAGTTACAGGTTCTTATTTTATACAGGCTCCTGATCATTTTCAACATATTCTTCCATGTGATGCCTGAAGTAAACGGTCCGTAATATCTTGAGCCGTCCCGGATCACGTTTCTTGTAATAAAAACTCTGGGAAACGGTTCATTTTTCACACATATCCAGGGATAGGTTTTATCATCTTTCAGCATCACATTATACCTGGGTTGTTTCTTTTTGATCAGGGTATTTTCAAGCAACAGCGCTTCCGCTTCGTTATCCACAATAATTGGATGGATGGCAGCAACTTTCCGGATCATCACAGCGGTTTTGGCATTCTCCGGATGTTTGTGAAAATAGGAAGAGACCCTTCTCTTCAGATTCTTTGCCTTACCCACATAGATAACCTTTCCGTCTTTATCCGTAAACTGATACACACCGGGTTTATCGGGCAGAATTTGTAATGTGTCTTGAATGGCAGCGGAGATCTTCGGTATTCCGTACCTTTTACTCATTACCCGTTTATTCTGTTTGACACAAATTTAAATTTTCCCACATCAAACAATCCTTTTGAACCTATTTTTAGTTCAGGTATTACCAACAGGGCCATAAAAGCAAGTGTCATAAAAGGGGCGGTCAGTGTGGTTCCCAACTGTTCAGCCATTTTATTTAAACGTCTGTACGATTCTGCAATATTTTCGGGTGGTTTCCGGCTCATCAGACCTCCTACCTCAAGAGGCAGTAATTCAACCTTATCCTGATCACCTGCTGCAATACCGCCCCTTGCATCAATCACTGCCTGTGCCGTACGTATCATTGCCCGGTCGTTTGCGCCCACAATGACCAGATTATGATTATCATGTGAAATACTGGAAGCCAGGGCCCCGTATTTCAGATTAAATCCATGTATCAATCCCACCGCTACCGGTTCTTTCCGGTATCTGTTGACTACGGCAATTTTTAACAGGTCTCTCTCCGTATCTGACCGGATCAATCCATCATCCGTATAGATATCAAATTCACTTCTCTTTGTCAATAAAGATTTGTCAATTACTTCTATCACGCGGTAATGACCGGATTCTCCGGTTATTTTCAAATCATCCGGTTTAAGGGAAATATGATTAAACCGGTTCACCGGATCAAGATATTCTCCGTAATGGGTTATTTGTTTTTTATCATACACGCAACGGCCATTGATCCAGGTTTGAGAAACCGAAAAATCAGTAAGGTCATCCACCACAATAAAATCCGCCCATGTTTCGGTAGTCAGATCTCCTACCGGTAGTTTATAGTGTTTGATGGGATTTAATGCTGCAGCCTGGTAGAGACTGAAAAAATCCATACCCATACTTATGCCATATTTGATCATTCTGTCAATATGTCCTTCGCACAGATCATCCGGATGAATATCGTCTGTACACAGCATGGTTTTATCATGATACTTTTCAATTAAAGAGGCCAACGCATTAAAATTCTTTGCAGCACTTCCTTCACGGATCAAAATCCACATACCCAATGCCAGTTTTTCTTCTGCTTCCTCTTTGGTACTACATTCATGATCCGTCATAATACCCGCGCCGATATATTTTTTCAGCGCATCACCTCCCATACCGGGTGCATGGCCGTCAACCGGCAATCCCGCCTCCTGCGCCACTTTTATCTTTTTCATAACTTCCGGGTCTCTTTCTATGACACCCGGGAAATTCATCATTTCACCCAATGCCACAAAATTGCCATGATCGATTATGCTCTTTATGGTTGCAGCATTTATTTCTGCTCCTGACGGCTCCAACAGGGTAGCCGGCACACAGGAAGGCACTGTAAAAAAGAACTTCAACGGAACGGTATCAGCCTCGCGAATCATAAAATCAATACCCTCTTCTCCACATACATTGGCAATTTCATGAGGATCTCCAACCACTGCCACAGTTCCGTGTTGCAAGGCAATACTACTGAACCCCACCGGGGTCATCATACTGCTCTCCACATGAACGTGCGCATCAATCAATCCGGGCAAAATCACTTTTTTCCCGGCCATTTCGTTTATCTTTTTTATTCGCTCACTTCCGGTTACATTGATTCTGTTTATTCTTCCTTTCTCTATCTCTACTTCTCCCGGATAAAAGTGTTTTTGCTCAAAATCCGGGATCCATCCTGTAAGTATAATCTTATCTAATTCACTCATAATTATCAGTATATTAATATAATAATATATTTACTTTAACCTTTTCATTCAATGTTCCACGTGGAACGATTATCATCTTCCCATTAATACCAATAACACATTAATATCTGACGGTGATACTCCGGGTATTCTTTTTGCCTGGCCAATGGTTTCCGGTTTTATTCTTGCAAGTTTTTGTCTAGCTTCGATTGTTAAACCTTTTATCTCACTGTAATTTAAATCTTTTTTGATTTGCACATTCCCCAATCTTTTTATCTTTTCTGCGAGTGCTTTTTCTCTTTGAATATATCCCTCATACTTGATTTTAACTTCAACTTGTTCTCCAACTTCAAAGATCCAGGGGCCTGATTCGTCTCTGAGAATTTGCTGTAGCTTCTTATGTATGTCCTCCAGGTCATGCAATGAAATCTGCGGGCGTTTCAGGAGGCTTTTCATTTTTATTTTTTGCTTTATTTCAGCGGTTCCCAGACTATTAAGACTACTGTTTACTTCTTCCGGCGATACGGATGTTTTATTCAAATAATCTATCAGTTTAGTAACAACGGCAGATTTTTTTTCTAAATTTTTCATTCGTCGTTTTGAAGCGAGTCCGATTGAATAACCCAGGGGTGTCAATCTTTCATCTGCATTGTCCTGTCTAAGAAGAATTCTAAACTCTGCTCTTGAAGTGAACATACGGTAGGGTTCATCCACTCCCTTATTGACCAGGTCATCAATCAACACGCCGATATAGGCTTCATCCCGGTCAAGGACAATCTGTTCTTTTTCTCTACATTTCAGGTGTGCATTAATACCGGCCATTATTCCCTGTGCCGCCGCTTCTTCATATCCGGTAGTACCGTTTATCTGTCCGGTTAAATAGAGCCCCTCCACCTTTTTTGTTTCCAGGGTATGTTTCAATTGTGTTGGATCAAAATAGTCGTATTCAATAGCATACCCCGGCCTGAAAATTTTTACCTTCTCAAGTCCCGCAATTTTTTTCATTGCCTTTAATTGTATTTCCCATGGCAACGAAGAAGAGAATCCGTTTAAATAATATTCGATGTTATCGAGTCCTTCAGGTTCCAAAAAAAGCTGGTGTCTCTCTTTATCTGCAAAGGTTACCAGTTTTGTTTCTATACTCGGACAATATCTTGGTCCGGTACTGGTAATGGTGCCATCAAACATGGGTGAATCATCAAATCCCTCCTCCAGTATTTTATGTACTTCACCTGATGTATAAGTCAAATAACAGGATTGTTGCTTTTTGCTTTTATGCGCACGGTGTAAAAAGCTAAACGGAACTATCCAATCGTCACCCGGTTGTTCCGTCATTTTTGAAAAATCAACCGTTCTTCCGTCTATTCTCGGCGGAGTACCGGTTTTCATTCTACCGGTTTGAAAACCCATCTTCATCAATTGTTCTGACAGACCATGTACTTCAGGTTCAGAAGCCCTTCCTCCTTTTATTTTTACCTGTCCTATATGCATTAAACCATTCAAAAAAGTTCCGTTAGCCAAAATGACACTTCTTGAATGAAATTGAATACCCAATTTTGTTTTGACTCCGGTTGTTTTTCCGTTTTTTACAATAATTCTTGTTACGGTATCCTGCCATAAATCCAACCCTTCGATTTTTTCCAATTCCTTTCTCCAAACCATGCTGAACAACATCCGGTCACATTGGGCCCTCGGACTCCACATAGCGGGACCTTTGCTTCTGTTCAACATCCTGAATTGAATCATACTTTTATCGGTTACCAATCCGCTCAATCCCCCTAAAGCATCAATTTCCCGCACAATTTGTCCCTTTGCAATACCACCCATTGCAGGATTACACGACATCTGTGCATATTTTGTCATATCCATAGTGATCAATAATACTTTTGATCCCATTCTTGCCGCCGCTGCCGCTGCCTCACAACCGGCATGGCCTGCTCCCGCCACTATGACATCGTATATTTTTTCCATTTTTTAACCTTACTGTTACAATATTACGAATAATGAGGGATTGGTTGATTAAGGTAACTTATGGTTTAAGAGGTTGAGGAGGCTGAGGAGGCTGAGGAGG
>JAGHDB010000239.1 GCA_021160155.1 Bacteroidales bacterium
AATTAGGGAAGATTATTCCATTCAACCGGATGAAAAGACAACTGATTGTAAGTCAAGACGGATCGCATACTTATTATATCCCTGAGTTTCAGGAGTATTATCATTCTGTCTATGGTGCCATCCGTGAAAGTCGTCATATTTTCATCCTGAACGGGTTACAAACCATTACGACATCTCCGGTTCGTATTCTCGAAATCGGTCTGGGTACCGGTCTGAATGCCTTGCTTACCTGGCAGTATGCGCAGGATCACCGGCTTAAAGTTTATTACACCGGTATTGAAAAATTTCCGCTTTCAAACAGAGAAACGGGCGTTTTAAATTATTCTGCTTTATTGGGGCTTAGTCCCAGAATATTTACTGAATTTCATCAATCTCCATGGAACCAGCACATTACAACCAATCCGTTTTTTAACTGGATCAAGCTGAAGACCGATCTGGTAACTTTCGAGCCCTCTGAACGTTATGATCTGATCTATTTCGATGCTTTTGCTCCGGAGGTCCAACCTGAGCTCTGGACTGAAACGATATTCAGACGTCTTTATCTCTGTTTGACTAAAGGAGGAAAATTGGTTACTTATTCTGCAAAAGGCTCGGTTAGAAGGGCCTTAAAGAGTGCCGGGTTTGTGGTGCAAAAGCTACCCGGCCCACCGGGGAAAAGAGAAATCACCTGTGCCACCGAACAGACGATATCATCTGATTATCGTTCTCTCTGATCCGGAGTTAAATCGGTGATTGTAATTAAATAGTTACCCGCAGCGCCAGGAAAATATTTCTCCCGGGGGCAGCAATACCCGAGGAATAGGGCCTGTAGCGAATGTCCAAAATGTTTTCCACACCGGTATTCAGTTGAATAAATGGTCTGATTTGGTAAGTTCCGGCAAAGTTGAGTGTGATCCAGCCGGGTGAATACGGCCTGCCTGATTCATCTACTGCATACATATAGGGTTTGTCTATTTCAGACGGAGGCATCTGTTCATAAGGTTTCTCTCCATTATAGCGGCTGTACAAATCCAGTCTGATTTTAGAAGCACGGTAGATTATATGTGTGGCACCGAAAAGCGGAGCGGCATGCCTAATGGGCATCCCGTCAGAATCATGCCCTCTCGTAGCAGTCAGACTTGATTTCAGCGACAAACCATCATATATATTCCACTGAAGAGAGGAGGTTACTCCATACACCCAGGCACGGTCTGCATTAACCAACGCTTCAACCTGACTTAATTCACCTTCATAGAGAATCGAATCCTGTCCGTTAAACAGGAACGGACGGCGCACCATGGCGTTCCAGAGCCAGGAGTAGAAACCGGTGATCTCGAGCCTGAACCGGTCATGTGCCTTCCAAACCAAACCCAGATCAGCATTGGCTACATATTCAGGTTTCAATCCTTCATTGGGAACGATTACCCGGCCGGGTTCGGAGTCAAAAACCTTACCCACATCATCCACATTAGGAGCCCTGAAACCGGTTGACAGATTCATATTGAGCCTCAAATTGGTAAAAGGATGATACACAAGCCCGGCACTGCCATTCAGTGCTCCATGATTTATGCGGATCTCATCAAACGGGAAATCGTAGAAAGTCTTATCTGCAAATTTGGCATCCAGATGAATAAAACTGGCTCTCAGTCCGGTGATCAGATCCAAATAGTCAGACACCCTGTTTTTGTATCCTCCGTAAAGACCTGCCATTCCATAAAAAGATCCCCCATCAGGATACCTGGATGATGCGGGTTTCAATTCTCCGCTAATAATATTCCGACTGACACCTATCGAAAAAACCCGGTTGGTGATTAATTCGGTCCCGTAAAATATTTCCTGCTCTGTACCTTTAAATTTTTTATTCGCATCCACATTAACACTAAAAATATCCAGACATTCATTCCGGTCTTTTATCCACTCCTCGTTAAGTTTCCGGTTGTGACGGCTTTCATTGTAATCCTGATAGGCCAATGTGATACTTAGCCGGTCAAAAAAGCGTGTGGTATCCGTAATTTCAGCACCTAACCTATGAAATATCCACTTTTGAGGTCCGTAATACCATTCACCATATTTTGGCTTGCCGTTTTTAATTTGATACAATCGGTCGTATCGTGGAATATCAGATGTAGTGGAATAATGCATTGCATAAGTCAGATTAAAATGATCTCCCGGACGAAAGCGGAATTTCTGGGTCATATTGATCTGACTGTACCCGGATTGAATTTGCCGGTTAGGGTCAGGATTTCGGATGATTGAATCCACTCCGTTGAAGGCAGATACATAAAAAGGTCTTTCATACTCAGGATGACCGTGCGTTCCCATTCGCAAATTGTCATAATCAGAAAAACTGATACTACTTAAAAAACCCCATTTGCGGATTCCATAACTAAAGTCGAGGTGCCCGGTCTTTTCAAAGTTTGCAGAACTAAAGCGTATCAGGGCATTTAATTTCGGATAGGGATGGTCACTGGTTGACAGCTTTACTTTACGTGAATGAAAATCCATTACACCACCAATGGCATCACTGCCGTAGATCATAGAACCCGGACCGAAAACAATTTCTGAATTATCCATCAGGTGGGGATCCAATACAATCACATTTTGAAGATTGCCCGATCTGAAAATAGCATTATTCATCCTCACTCCATCCACTATGATCAACACCCGGTTGGCAGCAAATCCGCGAATCATCGGGGATCCGCCACCCAACTGACTTTTTTGGATAAAAACCTGGTCAGAGATAGAGAGCAGGTCTGCAGTGGTCTGTGGATTATAAAAGCTAATCTCTTTAGCCCGAATAGCTTCGATTTTATTTGGGATCTCCGTTTTATTCTGTTCCCATTTGCTGGCTGATACGACAATCTCACTAACCTTAACCAGGTTTTCTTCTAATTTAACGATCCCCTTTTGCAAGTTTATTTCATCCAGTGTCAGTCTCTGTTTTTTATAGGATGGGTGTTGAAAAGTCAACGTATCTCCTCTAGTAAAAATCCGGAGATTTGCCACACCTTTTTCATTAGTCAGCACAGCATGTGAAGAGCAAAAAATAAATACGTCCGGCACCGGTTGAAGGTCGGTCAGATCAATCACCTTTACCTGTTGAGCCAAAAGAAGAGAAGCAGATATAGTCAATAGCCATAATGTAATCAATGTTCTTTTCATGATGGGGGGCGTTATAAGTACCGAAGGGTCATAAATGCAAAATCCATACCAGAAAGAGAATCAAAAAACGAGACTATCTCAGTCGCTCAGGTATTTTTTCATCCGGATTTTCCCTGGCAAAATTTATCCAGTATTCTTTAATGGTTCGCTTAACCTCCCGGTGCAAAGAAAAGATCCCGATCAGGTTTGGAATGGTCATAAATGCAATAGCAATTCCAGAAAACGTCCAGATGATTGTAGTATCTGTAAAAGAGGCCAGAAAGAAACCAACCACATAGGCAATACGGTACCAGAATACCGATTTTGATCCGAACAGATAGGTCATGGCACGGTCGCCATAATACGACCAGGAAATGGCAGTAGAAAAGGCAAACAGAAGCAATCCAATGCTTACTATGTACTTACCAAAGTCACCCAGCCATGTTTTTTTAAAAGCTTCGGTAGTCAGGGGGGCACTATGCAATAAAGAGCGGCCAGTCATCTCAAACGGAATGGTTTGTGAGAGAATGGCACCATGAGTTACTATTAAATCCCCGTTCAGGGGTTTACCTTCAGAAGTAACCCTGATATTTTCGGCGACTGAGCGGGCATGCAGGATGGTGAGTGGGTTAGTGATTTTTCCGTCCACAACATGAAGATTTCCGGTGAAAAGCGGAAGGGTATCCCTGCGGTTCATAAAATCGGATAATATTTTCATATCCGCTTCATTATGATCATCAAAGACCCGGTCAAGCACTTCGATATCGGCCATTTGAAAGGTATTGGGCAGTTTCTGTTTCCACACTCCTGATGAGAGGATGACCATACCGGTAAGCATACAAATAATTACGGTATCGATAAAGGGCTCAAGAATAGCTACAAGTCCCTCTGACACCGGTTCGTGGGCACGTGCAGCCGAGTGTGCTATAGGTGCGGAGCCCTGCCCTGCTTCGTTAGAGAACAGCCCCCGGTTCACCCCTCTGTTAAAGGCAAAAGCAAACCCGGCACCAAGAAAACCACCAACCGCTGCAGTCCCGGTAAAGAGGTCTCTGAAAATGGAAATAAAGCTGGGTATGATGTTATTTGCATTGTAGGCTAAAACCAGTATGGCTCCCAGAAAATAGATCAGGGCCATCACGGGGACCAGTGTGGAGGTTACTTTAGCAATTCTTTTAATACCGCCGATAATCACGAAGGCCAGCAGTACAGCCAATATCCCCCCTGTAATGATCTGTTTCAAGCCAAAAGTGGCAAAGACCGAATTGGAGATACTGTTAATCTGCGGAAGGTTACCGGTACCAAAAGAAGAGATCACGGTAGCAGCTGCAAAAAAAGCACCCAGCACATAACCAAGTTTTATGACCTTTCCATTTTTAAGTTTGACATTCAATCTTTTACGCATGTAATACATAGGGCCTCCCGAGACCTGTCCCGATTTGGTAAAATCACGGTATTTATGCGAAAGCGTTACCTCAACAAATTTGGTACACATCCCGATCAAAGCAGTCACCAGCATCCAGAAGAGAGCAGCCGGACCACCCAGGTGTATGGCAAAAGCTACTCCGGCAATATTTCCTGTTCCTACGGTTCCGGATAATGCTGTAGTCAGTGCCTGAAAATGTGAAGTATCTCCCTTATCCGTATGCTTATCATATTTACCCATCACCACCTTAAGGGCATGACGAAAGTATCTCACCTGCGGAAATTTCAGATAAAGGGTAAAAAAGAGTCCGACACCCAGCAATAAAAAGACAAACCACCGTGCTCCACCGATGTGGCTATCCAGCATTAACAAGAAATCATTAACTTTTTGCATGAAGTAAGCGCATTGGAATTTAGATCGGGTAAAAATGAGATAAATTCTTTTAAGCTACAAATGAGCCGGCAATGTTTGAAAGCATTGCTAAAAATCCAGAAAGACGACAGTGACTCCTGTCCCCCCAATCCTGATATCTTCATCCCGGTATTCTGTTACCAGGTCAACTCCTGAAAGATAGTCACGTATTAATTGACGAAGAATGCCATCTCCTTTTCCATGAATGATACGCAAATCTGAATATCCTACCATAATTGCTTCATCAATAAATTCAGTAACTTTTTGCAGGGCATCTGCAGCCCGAAGGCCTCTCACATCCAATTGGGGAGAAAAAGTCAATTTTCTTTTTTCGAGATCTAATCCGGAACTTCCCGGGTGGTGGAATTGACCACCCGAATGGCGTTTGAACTCCTCTTCAGAGACCGGGATCACTTTTTCAGGATTAATAGTGGTAATCATCTGGCCAATTGAGATCATCAGACTTTCATTACGATGTTCCAGCACCTCCCCATAGAGGTCCCGATCTTCAATTCGGATTTTCTGGCCGGGCTGAAATTGCATGACAGTCCGGGATTGTTCTTCAGGCTGTTCACCGGCAGATTCCAATTTCTTGAATTCATCTCTGACGGTAGTCACATAATCATTCAACTTCTTTCGGGCAGTACGGGAAATTGCTTTATCAGCCTGACTTTCGCGGATTTCCCGTATGGTCTTTTCAATACGTCTGTTAATTTGAATCAGCATCTCTTCAGCGCGTTCTTTAACCTCCCTGAGCTGGTGTTTGCGCTCCTTAGCCACTTCTTTCAGAAGTTCATCATATTCATGATGTAACTGTTCGATCTCTTTCTCTTCCTTCTTTATTTTCTGTCGCTTGCGTTCCCAGTACCGTTTATCTCTGGCGATCTCACGCAGGTTTTTATCGAAGCGAATATGTCCGGGTCCCACCAGTTCTGTAGCTTTTTCAAGCACTTTTTCAGGCAGTCCGATTGTACGGGCGATTTCAAAAGCAAAAGACCCTCCCGGTTTTCCGATATCCAGCTCAAATACCGGTTTCATTTTCCGGGTATCAAAAAGCATTGCACCGTTTACCACTCCATTTGCTACCGTTCCGAAATGTTTCAAATTGGCATAATGAGTAGTCACGACTCCAAAAGCCTGTGAGTCTACAAGTTTCTCTAAAATAGATTCAGCTATTGCACCTCCCAGTTGTGGTTCTGTTCCGGTACCGAATTCATCGATCAGGAAAAGCGTATCCGGATGAGCTTTCCGTAAAAAATTTTTCATATGAAAAAGGTGGGAACTATAGGTACTTAAATCATTATCAATGGATTGTTCATCCCCAATATCCATAAGAAACTGAGTAAAAATTCCTGAAGAAGAGCCCTCTTTCATCGGAGGAAGCAATCCGAACTGGATCATATACTGAACCAGGCCCACTGTTTTCAGGCACACCGATTTTCCTCCGGCATTCGGACCTGAGATGATCAACACCCGTTCTGAGTGGTTCAACATGATATTTTGAGGTACCACTTTCCTGCCTTCCTTTTTATATACCAGTAAAAGCAGTGGATGTCGAACCTTTTTCCATGAGATCCCCGCCTCTTTACTGATCACCGGCATCACACCTTGCCATTGCATGGATAGCCTGGCCCTGGCCCGGATATGATCCAAAGCGCCAAGCACTTCATTCCAATGCAGCAGGTCTTCAAAATAGGGTCTGAATGCAGTAGTCAGTTTCACTAATATCTTCACGATCTCACGCTGCTCGGCACGTTCAAGCTCCCCAATTTCATTATTTATCTCAACCAGTTCAACAGGCTCCACAAAAGCAGTTTTACCGGTGGCAGATTCATCGTGAATAAGGCCTTTAATCTTACGTTTGTGGGTAGCAGGCAGAGGAATGACCAATCTTCCTTCACGTAATGTTGCCTGGGTATCTGAATCGATTATCCCCTCTTTCCTGGCATAGGTAATGATTTGCGACATCTGCTTTGAAAGAGATATCGTGAGGCTGTGCAACCTCACTCTGATCCGTTTCAGCTCAAGTGAAGCCTGATCACGCACTTTTGCCTGGCGATTAAAGACCTGATCAATTTTTTCATGAATAACCGGGGAGTACGCAATAGCAGAAATCCATGTCTGTAGTGCCTGCAGGTCACCGGAGTCTTTCTCCTTAAAAAACTTCAGCAATTGTCTGATACTCACCAATAATTTTCGGATCTCCATCCACTCTTCAACATCCAGGCAGGTTCCTTCAGGCTCTTTCTGCTTCAAGAAACGAGCAATATCCACAGCTGCAAGATCCGGAAATTTCATATTCTCTTTAAGGATCTTAACAAACTGATCAGTTTCAGCCAGTCTGGTTTTCACGGATGCCGGATCATATACCTGTTCGATCTCTCTGCTCAATCGTTTCCCAACCAATGTGTCTGATTGATCTTCAAGAAGTTTTCGGATTCGTAAAAATCCAACCTTTTCTTCAAAATTTTCGGGATAAACCAATTCTTATGCGGTTTTGCAGCAAATTTAACAAAACCAATGGTTAAGATAACAGTTTCTCTATCGCATCCAGTAACAGAGCAGGCTTAACCGGTTTACTTACTGTGTCCTGGCAGCCTGCTTCCATGGCTTTCCGGGCGGCTGCAGATCCTTTAAAAGGCACCAAAGCGACAATCTTTCTGTGTATTCCTTTTCTCCGGATACCAGCAATAGAATCATTGAATGAAGCATCCGGCAGGTCACTGTCAAGAATTACCAAATCAGCCGGAGCATTATCAGCAAGGTAATTAAGTGCTTCTTTCAGATTACGGGTCCAGACTACATGCCATTTTTTCGGTCGCATCACCATTTCTAAAAAGAGATAACTCATCTCATCCGGTTCAATAATCAGGATAGTTGAATGTTTCTCTTCAGGCTCCGGCATCTCCGGTTTATTGACCTCTGTATCATAAATCAATCCCGGTTCAACCGGAGTCTCCTTAGGTAACTCAACCGGTTCATGCCCGGGTTTTGCTTCAGGTTCAACAGGTTCAGCTTCTACAGGAGCCGTTTTGACAGATTCCTGAGGAGGAGGTTTGAGTTCCAGATCAGCTGTCGCAGGCTCTCCTTCAGGATGAAGAATCTCTTCATACTCTTTCAGTGGTGTTTCAGAAGGCATATATTCAGTACCGGGTTGATAAGGAACTGTAAAGTAGAAAGTTGAGCCTTTACCCAGCACAGATTCCACCCAGATCCGTCCCCCCATCAACTCTACGAAGCCTTTACTAAGAGAGAGCCCCAAACCGGTTCCTCCATAATCCTGTCGGGTACCCGTAAATACCCGCCCAAAACGTTCAAATATCAGCGATTGTTTTTCATAGGGAATTCCGATACCGGTATCTTTTACATAAAACTGAATATATTTATCCTCCACAATATCATATCCGTATTCTACAAAACCCTCTTCGGTAAACTTAACCGCATTATCCAGCAAATGTTGCAAGATCTGACGCAATCTCGTACCATCCAGAATAGCCGTAATATTTTGTTTATCAGTCGGTATCTTCAAAGATAAT